>NZ_JBFUFF010000005.1:0-214084 GCF_056403555.1 Rhizobium sp. P2_G2 | reverse complement strand
ATGCACTATCATCCTCATGCAATTGATTACGTTTGCCTTCTCGTAGTGAAGAGATTTTCGCTTGGTGAGCCAATAGATAAGAATGGCTGGCAAGCAGTGTCTGAGTATCTGATGAGTCAACACCTTCCATATCGCGATCATCATGAGCTTGTATGGCTATTTTGGATGTCAGTTGCTTGCGACTTGGAAATTAAAGATGAAATGGTGGATCGTCTTCTTCGTGTCGAAAACGCCCATATGTCTTCACTGATAGTTCAGGCATTCGTTGAAGGAAAGATTGGGAAACGCCCTGCTGTTCGCTTTCAAAACCGACTTGCAACAACCGATAGCAATTGGCTTCTAAATATCGTGGCAAGATCTTCCGGGTTCACGCGTGCGAGCTTCGGAGGAGATATGTCCACGGAATTCGAGCATCTCGCCTCTCGGAAAGTTCGTCTCGTCAATATTGGCGATTCAACAAAATCATTTGAGTCTAAAACAGCCGCTGCAATAAGCCGAACTCGATATGGCTATGATGATGATGACGAAGATTTTGATGATGACGAAGATGCATTCGGAGACTGGGGAGATCTTGGCCTCTAAACCCATTACGCCGAGCAAAAGCGAGCGCTCGACGCCACCTGCAAGCCCCCATTTCCGAAAAATTTACGGCCCCCGCAAATTTTCCCGGCTTATATTTCATATCAGTTATATTCTAGTAACCTATCGGTGTGCAAATAGGGAGCTACGGAATCATCGAGTTCTGCCGCCACGCCTGAACTAAATCCGTAGGTCCGCCGTCCGGGGTGAAGATGACTGCGAATAACCATGTAGGACATCAGGTGATCGCCTTAATGGACCGCCTCGGCGTGGCGCCGCTTATTCGCAATTATCATCTTTTTTATACTTGCATCGCCAATTCCGACCAGCAGCTGCGGCGGGCTGTGCGCAATCTCGGCCGCAACCCGACGCAGAACGAAATCGACCAGGTGATCGAGGAATTCTGTCCGGATGCGGCCGATTCACCATCCATGCGGCGGCATCACAATGCCGTGCTCAGGACGCTCGAAGATATCAGCACCCGGCTGCGCTCCGAACAGACGGAGATGAAGACCTTCAATGGCGCGATGGCGCGCGTCACGCAGGCGTTGGCCCATTCGGTCGAGGAAGACAATGTCTCTGTCGAAGTGCTCAAACGCGTGGCGGCGACGGTGGTCGAAGTCGGCATGCACCGCGTCTCCTCCGGCGCCCGCGCCCTGACGCGGATGAGCGAGGGCGGCTCGGAGATCAGCGCGTTGCGCGACGAACTGATTAAGGCCAAGGCCATGGCCAATACCGACCCGCTGACCAATCTCGCCAACCGTCGCAGCTTCGACGAACGCCTCACCGCCGCTTTCGATGCCGGAGCGGATTTCGGGCTGATCCTGCTCGACATCGATCACTTCAAGCGGGTCAACGATACGTTCGGTCACGTCACCGGGGATTTCGTGCTGAAAATGGTGGCCGATACGATGCGGCAATCGCTCCGGGCCGGCACTTTCGTGGCGCGCACCGGCGGCGAGGAATTCGCCGTGGTCCTCGAACGCGCCTCGGAAAAGGACGCCAAGATCGTCGGCGAACGCGTACGCATCGCCATCGAAAAGGCCGCCGTCATTCGCGATGGCGAGCGGCTGGCGGTGACCGTGTCGCTCGGCGTGGCGCTGGCGAAGGATGTGGATGGGGCGCACAGGCTCTTCGAGGCCGCCGACGCCGCGCTCTACCGCTCCAAGCATGCCGGCCGCAACCGGCTGACCTTCCATGTCGTCAACGACGATCAGACGGACTCCKATCGGTACAAGATCTATAAACGGTGACGGGCGCCTCGCATTTGCGGGAATGCAGGTTCCATACCTCGCTAGTGAGCATTCGCGGCAGTCTTGTCATCATAGAACTTGCGCAGCGCCGCCTGCATCGGCCGGTCGGTCTCGCCGTTGATCTCATTCGAATAAAGGCCGAGATGGCGCAGCGTCTTTTTCAACGACACCCTGGTGAAAGGTGAAAAACTCTTGATGTCGTCGATGATCTCCTCATGCCCCTGCTTCAGCGCAGTGAGAATGTTTTCGGCCGATTTGTCGGACTCGTAGAGGCTGTCATAGAGATAGGCCAGGCGCGTGGCGCCATCGTCGAAACCGGCGTCGACGGCGGCCAGGTACCATTTCAGCGCCGCTGCCTTGTCGGCCTTGGTGCCGCGGCCATCGTCATACATCCGCCCGAGCGAGAACATGCCATTCTGGGAATTGAGCTCGGCCGCCTTCTTGTAATATTCGAAGGCTTTCTGGGGATTGGCCGCGACGCCCTCGCCAAATTCATAGAGCCAGCCGGCGTTGAAAGAGCCTCTTGCCGAGCCCGCATCGGCGGCCTTGAGGTACCAATCCATAGCGATCTGGTGATCCTCCGGCACTGCGGTGCCGTTGTCATAATAGAAGCCAATGGCGTTCATTGCATCGACCTTGCCGGCCTCCGCCGCTTTCCAGAACCAGGCGAAAGCCCAGTGCACATCCTTGGGCACGCCGCTGCCAGACTCGTAGACTTCGGCCAGCCGGTATTCGGCGTCGGTGTCGTTCTTGTCGGCGGCGCGCTTCAGCCAATCCATGGCCTTCGGATAGTCGGGCTTTGCGCCTGAATCGCCGAGATAGAGGCAACCGATCCAGTACATCGCGTCGGTAGAACCTTTATCGACACTGCGCCGGTACCATTTCAGCGCTTCGGGAAAATTTTGCGGGACGCCGTGGCCGAACTCGTACATTGCACCGACATCGTTGATCGCGTTGACGTCGCCACGGTCGGCCGCCATGCGGTAATAGGTTAGCGCCTTGCCGTAATCGAGCTGCGCCGGATCGGTGCCGTAATAGATGTCGCCGATATTGACCATGGCACCGACCGAGCCGGCATTCGCGCCTTTCAGATACCATTCAGCCGCCTTCTTGAGGTCGGGCTTCACCGCATCGCCGTTCTGATAGTATTGGCCCAGGCCGTTGAATGCGAGCGGCGTGTTGAGGTTTGCGCTTTTCTGAAGCCATTGCAGCGCCTTGGCATAGTCGACGGGCACGCCGTCACCGTTGTAGTACATCTTCGAAATCGCATACATCGCATAGCCGTCGTTCCGGTCGGCGGCACGATGGTACCATTGCAGCGCCGTGCCATAGTCCTTGGGCACGCCGTGACCATTCTGATACATCGCGCCGAGGAAGGTCATCCCGTCGACGTCTCCTCGGTCGGCAGCCTTGCGGTAATATGTAAGCGCCTTGCCATAGTCGAGCTGATCGGGATCGTCGCCGTCATAGATGTTGCCGAGGTGGACCATCGCCTTGACGGAGCCGGCATCTGCCGCCTTCAGGAACCATTGCGCCGCCTTCTTCAGGTCCGGCTTCACCGCATCGCCGTACAGATAGTAGAGGCCCATGCCATTGACCCCGTTCGGCGTATTGAGGTCTGCACTTTTCTGCAGCCATTGCAGTGCCTTGGTATAGTCGACGGGCACGCCGTGGCCTTCATAGTACAAATTGGCGATCGCATACATCGCCTCGCCATTGTTCTGGTCGGCGGCACGCCGGTACCATTGCATCGCCGTGCCGTAGTCTTTGGGCACACCTTGGCCGAATTCATACATCATGCCGACGTCGGTAATGCCCTCGGCGTCGCCGAGATCGGCAGCCTTCCGGTAATATTTGATCGCCTTGCCGTAATCGACTTGATCGGGGTCGCCGCTGTAATAGATGCCGCCGAGACGAATCATCGCCCTGACCAAACCGGCATCGGCAGCCTTGAGAAACCATCGCTCCGCCGCCTTCCTGTCCGGCTTTACCATCTCGCCGTACTCGTAGCGGAGGCCTAGGGCAAAAAACGCGATCGCTGTATTGCGATCGGCACTTTTCCGCAGCCACTGTATCGACTTTGCGGAATCGACCGGAACGCCGAGACCTTGACGATACATATCGGAAATCTCGTACATCGCCTCGCCATTGTTCTTGTCGGCGGCGCGTTGGTACCATTGCAAAGCCTCGGCATAGTTTTTGGCCCCAGCGTGACCCGAGCGGTCGTCGTTGCCGAGATAGAGCATGGCCGTACTGTTGCCGCGATCTGCCGCCTCACGCAACCAATGCATCGCGATCTCGGGATTGTGCCTGATCTGACTGCCTTCTTCGTAAAGTCGCCCGATACCGAAATAAGCGTTGGACCAGCCGAGCTTGGCCGCATCTTCATACCACTCGACAGCCTTCGTCTCGTCCAGCGGAACGCCGTAGCCCATCTGGTAGAGCATGCCGATCGTCGTCATCGCAATGCGATCGCCGAAGGAAGCGCCCTGCCGCAACCATTGCATGGCCATGGCATAGTCCTTCGACTTTTCGAGATAATACTCTGCCATCCAGCGGTAGGCCCAGATTTCGTGCAGATCGACCGCTTCCTGGAAATACGCCCGGGCCTGTTCGAAGTCCTTCGGCACCGGAGCGACGCCGTAGAGGTAACGCCCACCTAGGTCGATCATTGCGTCGGTGTTGCCGAGTTGCTCTGCCTCGTGGAGCAGCGCCAGCCCTTCGGCCGTCCTGGTTTTGTCAGGGCCATCCAGGTAGATATCGGCCAGTCGAACCATAGCCGTGACATAACCCCGGCGCATGGAGGCAAGGTAGATGCGCTCCGCTCGGGCGGTGTCCTTCGACACGCCGCCCTTGCCGGTGCCATAAGCATCGCCGACGCTCAGGATTGCGGCTTCACGGCCCGCCGCAGCCGATTTGCGGATCCATTGAAGCCCGGCTTTTTCGTCAACGGGTCGCCCCATGCCGCGGATATCGAACAACGCAATGTATTCGGCGGCAACCGGATCGCCGCGCCGATCCGCAAGCACATAGTAGGATCTGGCAAGGGCGAAATCCTGCGGCACGCCCCAGCCATGCAGATACATGCGTCCGAGATAGTTGCCCGCGCTCGCATTTTTGGCATCGTAGGCTCTATGATACCATTTCAACGCTTCGGCGAAGTCCCGCGGGCGGCCCAGCCCCCAGGCATAGACGTCTCCGATCTGGAGCATGGCGGGCGGATATTTGTCCTTCGTCGCCAGTTGATCGAGACCCGGCACCGACGTGGAAAAATCGCCGATGTAGAACAGGGTCTTGTAATGGAGATAGCGCGCCTCGACGGATGTCGGGTTTTGCTTGAAATATTCCCCGCAGACAGCTGATGCATTGCGCCAATACGTGGTCGAGCTCTGAGCGGCGTCATCGCCGGCATCATGTCTGCAAATATCGGCCGGTGAAGACGCCGCCGCGGCGGCAGATGCGATCGCAACGAAAAGGGTCATCGCCAAGCCAAGGCAATAGCCACGCATGTTCCTGTAAATCCTCGTATAACGCATTGATCCAGCCGCCATTCCCTGCTCCGACATCAAGTGATAGCGGCTGGAATTTTCAACTTCAAGTGACGTTACGTGATTCAACCTGGTGCACGACAATCGGGCTGTAGAGATCCAGTATCGCGCTTGATTTGACTGCCGCGCGGCGCAGCCTTCAATGCGCCTTTGCCGTATCGTTGTCATCGTAGAACTTGCGCAAAGCCGCCAGCATCGGCCGGTCGGTCCTGCCGTTGATCTTATTTGAATAGAGGCCAAGACGGCTGAGCGCCCGCTTCAACGACACCTTGGTGAAAGGCGAAAAATGCTTCATGTCGTCGATGATCTCCTTGTGGCCCTGCTTCAGCGCCTCGAGAATGTTTTCGGCCGATTTGTCGGACTCGTAGAGACTGTCATAGAGATAGGCCAAACGCGTCGCAGCGTCGTCGAAACCGGCGTCAGCAGCCGCCAAGTACCACTTCAGCGCCAGGGCCTTGTCGGGCTTGGTGCCGTTACCGTCGTCATACATCCGTGCCAGCGCGAATTTGGCGTGCATGGAATCGCGCTCGGCCGCCTTCTTGTAATATTCGAAGGCCTTCTCGGCATCGGGCTCGACCCCTTCACCGTATTCGTAGAGCCAGCCGGCGTTGAAATAACCCGTCGCCGATCCCGCATCGCCGGCCTTGAGATACCAATCCATGGCAATCTGGTGATCCTGGGGCACGGCCGTGCCATTGTCATAGTAAAAGCCCAACGCATTCATCGCATCGGCTTGCCCTTTGTCCGCTGCCATCCAGTACCAGGCAAAGGTCTCATGATAGTCCTTCGCCACGCCCTGCCCGGCATCGTACATTTCGGCGACCTTGTAGCGCGCATCGTTGTCGCCATGGAGCGCGGCTTTCTTGAGCCAATCCATAGCCTTGGCATAGTCGATCGGCGCCCCGGTATTGCCCTGGTAGAGATTGCCGAGCCAATACATGGCCTCCGCCGAACTCTTGCCGGAATTTTTCGCGGCGGCCGCCTCGTACCACTTGATCGCTTCGCCAAAATTTTGCGGCACTGCCTTGCCGCTTTCGTACATGCCGGCGAGAGACTCCATTCCCTCAACATTGCCGAGTATGGCGCTTCGCCTGAACAGCCAAAGCGCCCGGTGCTCGTCCGGCGCGATTGTGTCCGAACCGAGATAGAGATCGCCCAGCCGGTACATCGCCTCGGCATCGCCCATATCCACCGCCTTCTCATACCAATCGGCAGCGGTGCGCAGGTTGGATGTGACGCCGTAACCATTCTCGTAGCTCAGGCCCGCCAGGAAGAAGGCACCGGCATAACCGGTCTCGGCGCTTCGTAGCATCCACGCAGTCGACTTCTCGGGGTCGACCGGAACGCCATGACCGTCGGCATACATGTCGCTGATCCGATACATGGCAGCGCCGTCATTGAGGTCGGCGGCCTGATGGTACCAATAGAGTGCCTGGCCATAGTTCTGCGGCTCACCTTTGCCGTCGCGATAGGCATTGCCGACAAACAGCATTGCCCCACGATCGCCATGCTCGGCCCCTTCGGTCATCCAATGGACGGCCAATTCCTCATTCTGTTTGATCTGCCGGCCCCGATGATAGAGCATTCCGATCCGGTAATAAGCCGCCGGCGCACCCAGACGAGCCGACTTCTCATACCACTCCATAGCCTTAGCCTCGTCTTTCGGACCGACCTCACCAAGCTCATACAGCAAACCGATATCCGCCATCGCGTCGCGATTGCCGAAAGCAGCGCCTTTTTGCAGCCAGCGCATTGCCTCCTCAGGATCCCAGTTCCCTCGGTTGAGGAAATAATTCCCCATGCTGCGGTAAGCCTCGGTGTCCCCGAGGTCGATGGCCTGCAGGAACAGTTCCCGGGCATGGTTCTGATCGGTTTTGACACCGGTGCCCGAGAGATAGCGCCCCCCGAGATCCTCCATGGCATTGGCGTCTCCAAGCGCCTCAGCCCTCTCCAGCAACTCGATCGCCTCCGCAGTTTTGGTCTTGTCCTTGCCGCTCAGATAAAGATTGGCCAGAGCGACCATGCCTTCCGTGCTGCCGCGATCCACCGAAGCACGAAAAATGTGCTCAGCGCGGGCACAATCCGCCTTTACGCCCAGGCCCCGCGAATAAAAGACGCCGACGAACAATACCGCCTGTTCATAGCCGGATGCAGCCGATTTGCGCAGCCATTTGAGCGCGGCCGCGTTGTCGACCGCAACCCCGAGACCACTCTCGTACACGGCTGCGAGACCCAAAGCGCCTAATGGTTCGCCACGTTGGCTGGCGAACTCGAGATAGAATCGTGCCGTCGCAAAGTTCTGTTCCACGCCCCAGCCTTGGATATACATCTCAGACAGCAGGACCGCAGCAAGCGGATCGCCGGCATCCAGCGCCTTGTGGAAGGACTTGAGCGCGATCGCATAGTTCTGCGGGACACCATAGCTTCGCAGATTGGCGAAGCCGATCCAGAGCATCGACCTCGTATGCCCATTCTTGTCTGCGAGCGCCTGGAATCCTTTGAGCGCCTCGGCAAATTGAAGCGTTTCGAACAAACTCTTGCTGTAGAAATAACGACTGTCGACCGATGCAGGGTCCGCCTTCGACGCCCGCTCGCAGATCGGCAGCGTCTCGCGCCAGTATGCGAGGTTGGTCGCCGAAATGAGGTCGTTGGCACGGCGTCTGCACGTATCGGCATCGGACGCACTCGCCTCGGCCTGCGTCGCCACCAACATCAAGATACCGAAAAGGCTAAGCAAAAGCCGCACGAACCCTGCGTCATCTGCCCGTCGAAAACAGCTGAAAATATGCACCGCATCTACCCAGAAAATCCCTCTCGCTCATTGATAACGGGAGATATTTTCAACCGCAAGTACAGGCTCCATGAACTCGCCGAACATGCATGAAAAAACTTGCTTTTCCGCTAGAATTGCAACGCCGATTTCCAGCGCTCGCGGATCGAGCAACCCGACGATTTGCCTGCAAGTGTGGCGAACCGTATGCGGTCGTCTGCGGACGGCATTTCGCACCTGCGAGATTTCACCTATTCGAACCTTGCACCTTCCCTCGCGTTTTCTTACTTTTAGGATAGTAGCCCGCGCGGTATCCTCCCAAGACCGTGCCCAAACCCTGAAACGCGTCCCACTGACCGGGGGTAAGAAGATGAACACAGAAAAAATCGTCCAATCCGTCGTGGCACTTCGCGCCAATGTCCCCGACGACGCTTTTACCGCCAACACGCTCGGCACGCTGCGCGAAGGCTCCGGCGTCGTCATTCGCGACAATCTGGTGCTGACCATCGGCTATCTGATCACCGAGGCCGACGAAGTCTGGCTCACGCGTTATGACGGCACCGTGGTGCCCGGCCACGCGCTGGCCTATGACCAGGAGACCGGCTTCGGCCTGGTGCAGGCGCTCGCGCCGCTCAATCTGCCGGCGCTGGAGCTCGGCAGTTCGACGCTTGCCGATGTCGGCGATCCGATCATCATCGTCGACGGCATCAAGCGCGGCGTCCAGGGCGCCATCGTCGCCAAGCAGGAATTCGCCGGCTATTGGGAATATCTGCTCGACGAGGCGATCTTCACCGCACCGGCGCATCCTTCCTGGGGCGGCGCCGCGCTGGTCGACCAAGGTGGCCGGCTGATCGGCATCGGCTCGCTCCGGCTACAGATGAGCCAGGGCAGCGAAGTGGCCGACATCAACATGTCGGTGCCGATCGATCTCTTGCCGCCGATCCTCGACGATCTCCTGAAGCGCGGCCAGGTCAACAAGCCGCCGCGGCCGTGGCTCGGTGCCTTCTCAGCCGAGACCAATGGCGAGGTGGTGGTGATGAGCGTCATCGACGGCAGCCCGGCGGCGCAAGCCGGCCTGCGCCAAGGCGACGTGATCGCCGAGATCCGCGACGGTGACGTCGAGGGACTTGCCGATTTTTACCGGAAAATCTGGAAGAGCGGCCCGGCTGGCGCCGAAATTCCGATGCGGGTGCTGCGCAACGGCCGCGATGCCTGGCTGCGGGTGAAATCCGTCGACCGTTTCAGCGTGCTCAAGAAGCCGCAGTTGCAGTAGCGGCAGTCCGGGCGGCGTGCCAATCGAGCGCGTCGTCCAGCCGGTCATGGCCCCAGAACAGCTCGCCGTCGATGATGAAGGACGGCGAGCCGAAAATGCCAAAACTCTTCGCCTTCTCGGTTGCCGCCTTGAGATCGGCGATGCCGGCCTCGGAATTGGCAAGCGCCAGCACCCGTGCCGGATCCTGCCCGGCTTTGACGATGCTGGCCGACAGGTTCGGCTCGCTGCCGGCCGGCTCGCCGCCGATGAACCAGCGGCGGTAGCTCTCGATCGCATAAGGCGCGCACCAGCCCTCGTTTGCAGCGACCAGGGCGACGCGATTGGCCTGTTCCAGTTCCGTCAGCGGATAGGGCGCCGGCAGGCTGATCTCAAAGCCCAGTTTCTCCGCCCACCTCTCGATGTCGCGCCACATATAGGCGGCCTTGATCGGCTTCTTGGCGAAGGGAATGTTGTCCATCTCGATCATGATCGAACGGACATTGAACGGCCGCCAGCGAAATTCGACCGCGCTGTCATCCGCCATGGCCTCAAGCTGCCGGACCGCAAGATAGGTGTAGGTACTGCCGATCGAGAACCAGAAATCTATCGCCATTATCCCCGCCCCGCCAATTGATAGCGCAATAGAAAGCACCAGACATTTCTTGTCCAGGGTGTCCAGCCGAAAGCGGCAGCGTACGGCTTAAGAAGCACGTCGATCGTCCAGCATTTCGCCAAGCCGGCGGATCGTGTTCCAGTTCCGCGCCGTGCCGATGCCGCCCATGCGCTGCGGCGTGATCTGGCCGAGGAGTTTTGACTGGCTTGGCTGGCCGGCGAAGGCGATCCAGAGGTCTCCATCGACGACACGCAATTCTTCGCCCATTGTCTGGTAGGGGGCAAGTCGCTCGGCAAGATCGGCAGAGACCGGATCGCGCATGACGCGGACGACGACCTGGTCAGGACGGGCAGCACTTTGGTCCGGGAATGGATTGGCCGCCACAAGCTGTCGCCAATGCTCGGCGGTGCGGATGATGATGTCGATATGCTTGCCGTGAAACGCGGCGAAAGCGTGTTCGAATGCGCCCTCCAGTGCGGCAATGGGCATGTCGGCGGCATCGAAGAGCAGATTGCCGGTGGAGACCAGGGTTTTCGCATTTTGGTGGCCGAGTTGTTCGGCAATGCCGCGCAGGTCGGACATGGCGACGCGGTGGGTCTTGTCGATGACGACGCTATAGAGCAGCGCGATATGGGTGGTCATTTGGGCGCAACCGGTTTGCGCCGCCAATAGGACCAGGGCCGATACCAGTGCATGCGGGGCTCGAGTGTCTCCGGCACCGGATCGAGGCCCCAGGTGCCGCCGGGGCCGCAGCGGGCGACCCGGAACAGCGTCATCCAGCCGCCGGCCCAAAGGCCGTGGCGGGCGATCGCCTCGTAGCCGAATTCGGAACAGGTGGGCACGTGGCGACAGGAATTGCCGATCAGGCTGGAGAGCGTGAGCTGGTAAAGGCGGATGAAGCCCATGCCGAGGAGACGCAGCGGAGTTTTGGGGAAAGGGCCGGACCAGTTGCGGGTTTTGTAGGCCGGCCGATCATGCCGACAATCAGGGGCATTGCACATCAATACCCCCCTCTGCCCTCCTGAGCTTTTGTCGAAGGGCGGGCATCTCCCCCTCAAGGGGGGAGATTGGATGGGGCACTCGCGCTGCCCACCTCGCCGCCGCAGCGGTACATGGCATTCGGATATTGTTTGAAGCGGGGAGCGAGCCTCTTGTCAATCTCCCCCCCTGAGGGGGAGATGCCCGGCAGGGCAGAGGGGGGTGCCACAGAACGCGACACGCATTGATAGGAACGCAACCTAACGCCATCTGACCTACCCTGCCCCTGCAATAAAATCCCCGACGGTAGGCCTGCCCACCCTCACCCCGCTTCCGCCAGCCGCTTCGCCTCCACCTGGTCGACACAGTCGACAACGGCGTCGAAGGTCAGCATGGTCGAGGCGTGGCGCGCCTTGTAATCCCGCACCGGCAGCAGGTAGCGCATGTCGGAAAAACGGCCTGTCGGGCCGTCACCGCCGTCCTTGAGCATGGCCAGCATGTCGGCCTTTGCTTGCCTCAGTTCAGCGGTGGTGGCGCCGGTGACGTGGCGGGCCATGATCGAAGAGGATGCCTGGCCAAGCGCGCACGCCTTGACCTCATGGGAAAAACCGGCAACGCGGTCGCCATCCATCTTGAGCCAGACCTTGACCTTGGAGCCACAGAGTTTTGAATGCGCCTGGGCGATGGCATCGGCGTCGTCGAGCGCACCGGTCAGCGGAATATTGCCGGCAAATTCCAGGATTTTCGCATTATAAATTTCGTCCATCGACCGTCACCGCAATTTCACCGCGCCACCTGAATATGGCAGTATTTTCCACTAATTGCGCGAAAAAGACAACGTCACCCCTTTGCCACCCGGTCGCGCTTCCTATATTGTATGTCGCGATGGGGCGACAGAATTGCAAGAGAATATGTTGCCTGTTGTCTGGGAAACCGTGCGGAGGAACTCGTCACTGAGACGATGAGCGCCGATGCCCCGGAGCCCGCCAACGGAACCCATGCCTGCAGGGACAGGTGAATGGCCAGCGGCGAGTAGTCCGATTTGATTACCGTGACCCTTATGGGATCGAAAGGCCGCTATGGATGCCATTGTAAAGAAATTCCGCGAGGAAGAACTGTCCCACAAGCCGAGCAAGAAGGAAGCGGAAGAAGCCGTCCGTACCCTGCTTCGCTATATCGGCGAAAATCCCGACCGCGAAGGTCTGCGCGACACCCCTGCCCGCGTCGTCAAGTCCTACCGGGAAATGTTCGGCGGCTACGAGGATTCCGTCGAAGAGGTCCTGGGCCGCACCTTCGAGGAAGTGCACGGCTATGACGATATCGTCATGGTCCGCGACATCCCGTTCTTCTCGCATTGCGAACACCATATGGTGCCGATCATCGGCAAGGCGCATGTCGCCTATCTGCCTGACGGCAAGGTGCTCGGTCTGTCGAAGATCGCCCGCACCGTCGACATCTTTGCCCGTCGCCTGCAGACGCAGGAATCGATGACGTCGCAGATCGCGCATGCGATCGACGAAACTCTGCAGCCGCGCGGCGTCGCCGTGCTGCTCGAGGCCGAGCATATGTGCATGGCCATGCGCGGCATCAAGAAGACCGGTTCGTCGACGATCACCACGACGTTTACCGGCAATTTCAAGACCGATCCGCGCGAACAGGCGCGCTTCATGTCGATCCTGCGCGGCTTCGCGCCGGCCTGACAATGACGATCGCATTCCAGTCCCCTTCGACCGACAAGGCCGCCCTTGAAGAAGGCGCGGCCTTTTCGCCGCGCTTCGATGCCAATGGGCTGATCACCGCCGTCGTCACCGATGCCAGAGATGGTGTCATCCTGATGGTAGCGCATATGAATGCCGAGACTTTGTCGCTGACGCTCGAAACCGGTATCGCCCATTACTGGAGCCGTTCGCGTGCCAAAATCTGGAAGAAGGGCGAGACGTCAGGCAATCTGCAGAGCGTCGTCGAAATGATGACCGACTGCGACCAGGACGTCCTGCTGTTGAAGGTCAAGGTCGCCGGCCATGACGCAACCTGCCATACCGGCCGCCGCTCCTGCTTCTATCGCAGCGTGGTCAATCAGGACGGCGAAATCTCGCTAAAAATAGTCGACAGTGATCGACATTTCGATCCTGAGATCCTATATAAAAGTTAAAGCGCGCCATAAAGTTGTAGCAATTTTGCGCAACCGTGGAGATGCGAGATCAAGCATCTGCACGATATTTATACAGCGGCAAGATTTGTTTGACTTTCGTTAACGGCTTTGCGCAACTATTGTATCACTGGCCAGTTGTTCAGCCAGTGTAGGATGCGTGATTACGATGAATTGGACTTTTCACCGCCAAATCGAGCAACCCGTCCCTCTGGAAAACGGTGTCTCAAACATTGCCGGCGTGCCCGGAACCCCGGAACCCCTTCCCCAACCAAAGCCGCCCAAACCGAAGATCGCGCTCGCCCTTGGCGGCGGTGCCGCGCGCGGCTGGGCGCATATCGGTGTGCTGCGGGCGCTCGACGAGGCCGGTATCGAGGTCGGCATGATCGCCGGCACGTCGATCGGTGCTCTGGTCGGCGGCTGCTACCTGGCGGGGAAACTCGATGAGCTCGAAAGCTTCGCCCGATCGCTGACCATGCGCCGGATGGCGGCGCTGCTCGATTTCACCATTGGCGGCGGCGGCCTGTTCGCCGGCATGCGGCTGACCAAGCGCATGCAGGAGCATCTCGAAGGTATTTCGATAGAGAGCCTCGGCAGGCCTTTCGTTGCCGTCGCAGCCGAACTGAGGACCGGGCACGAAGTCTGGATCGAATCCGGTTCGCTGATCACCGCACTGCGTGCATCCTACGCGCTCCCCGGCATTTTCGAGCCGGTCCGCTGCAGCAACCGCATGCTGGTCGATGGCGCGCTGGTCAATCCGGTTCCGGTTTCCGTCTGCCGCGCCTACGAGCAGCCGCTGGTGGTCGCGGTCAACCTTCACTACGACCTCTATGGCCGCTCGGCGGTGATCAAGGTCTCAGCCGACGACACCGTACCTGAAAAGCCGCACTACTCCCGCGATCCCGGCAGCAGCACGGCCGGCAGCCTCTGGGTGACGAGCGTGATGGTCGAGGCGTTCAACATCATCCAGGACCGGATTTCGCGGGCGAGGCTGGCCGGCGATCCGCCGGATCTGGCGCTGCAGCCGCGGCTTTCCGACGTTGGCATGTCCGAATTCCACCGCGCCGCCGAACTGATCGAACGCGGCTATGAAGAAGCCAAGATGATGATCCGGGAAATCAAGCGGATGCAGGAAGCGATCCGACATTTTTAGAGCTATGATGCTATCGAGATGATCAGCGGGCCGCCGCGCCTCCACACGGCGGCCAGACAATTAGCCGGCTATATAAGCCTTGATCTCTTCCGCCTCCCGCTCGATGGCGCGGATATGCGCCTTGACCACGTCGCCGATCGACACGATGCCGGCCAGCTGACCATTGTTTTCCACCGGGACATGGCGGGCGCGCTTGCTGCTCATCAGCGACATCAGCTCACTGATCGTGGTCTCTTCCTTGACGCGATAGACGTTCGGCCACATGATCGAGGAGACCGGCTTTTCCAGGCAGTCGGCGCCGAAGCGGGCGATGCCGGAGACGATGTCCCGCTCGGCCAGGATGCCGGCGATATGATCGACGCGATCGAGCACGATCAGAGCGCCGACGCGATTGTCATGCAGCATCTTGGCAGCGTCCCGGACGGTGGCCTGAGGCCCGACCGTCAGAACATTGCGGCCTTTTTCATCGAKTATTGCCTTCACACTCATGCATTCTCCTCCTTGCATGGGAATAATGCCGGTGGTTTGCGCGGGGCCGATAACCACCGTCGAACGAAAGGCATGGTGCTCCCGAAAGGCGGCAAAAGCAAGAAATTCTGCGGCAGAACGTCGCGTGAGGGTTAATTTGCGGACGAGGCGATCGCTCTCTTCCGGACGAAACCGACCTCGGCAGAACGCTTCTGTTCAGCCGGGAAAGTGAGGCGTCCGATCGAAGAAGGTGAAGGTCAAATAGCCGAACAGAAAGCCACCGACATGCGCCTGCCAGGCGACATTGTAGTCAGCCCCGGACGGCATTCCGGCGCCGAAGACGACGGCAGCGTTGGAGATCGCCCAGGCCAGGATGAACATGACGATGGAGCGATGCGTCAGCGCCTCGAAAATCCCAAGCCGCGGGGCAAAATGAGCATAGCGCATCGCCGGCGTTCCAGAAAACTGCAAAGAGAACCGGCAGGCTGCCCCGACCGTGGCCGAGACGACACCGGAGGCGCCGATCAGCAGGCTTTCCTGAAAACCGGTGGCGAAAGCCTGGAAGAAGGCGCTTGCCGCAGCGGAGGTGACCCAAAGGATGAGGAAGCGCAGGCTGCCGATCCGGACGACCAGCGGCGTGGCAAATGCAATCAGCCAGACGCAATTGAAAATCAGGTGCAGCCAGCCACCATGCAGCAGCGAATAGCCAACCGGGCCAATGAGCCAACCGAGGCCTTGGCCGGACAGGGGATGGAGATAGCGCTCTGGCAGGAAAGCCATCAGGAACAGCAGGTTTTCATCCTGCTGTTCCGTCAGCATATAAGTACGAATGACATGGATGACGGCCATCAGGACGACGAAGGCCATGAGCATGCCGGGGATGTTGAAGATCGGCTCGCGCCGCCTGCCCTCGACCGGCTGCTCCGCCTCGGCGGCAGTGGCTGCCGGACGATCATCTGCGTCTTCGCTCAAGGCGTCTGATCCAACTTCAATTCGAAGCGGTGTTCATAGCAGCTAAAAAAATGCCGTCCAGCAAAGTTTGCGGACGGCACACGATCGACGAATGGAGGTCTGACCGGTTAAAATTTGTGCTGAAGGACAACCCTTCCTCAGACTGTATTTCTCATGCCATTTCGGCGGGATAATGGCAAATCAAACAAAAAATTAACCTTAACATGACGTCAGCGGTCCGGTGCCGTTTCTGTGGCATGGTTTTCGCTCATTCCATCTTTATCGATGCAAACTGATGGAATTTGGAGCGTAAACCGCTTCATCTTGAAAAATGCAGCACAGAACGACACACACGGTTTTTGCCTACTTTAACCGTATCCGCGGCGAAAGAACCGCGCCTTTACGCACGGAAATCGACCCGGCGGAGCTGAAAACCGTTCTCCCGGACGTTTTCATTCTCGAAACGAACCGTCAGCGCGAGCCGCAGTTCCGTCTCGCCGGGACACGTGTCTGTGCCATACTAGGACGCGAGCTGCGCGGAGAAAATTTTGTCGATCTCTGGCATACGCCCAATCGTCACAAGGTCCGCCTAGGCGTCGAGGCCGTGCTGGCCAATCAGGCGCCGCTTCTCATCAAGGCCTGGAGCATCGCCGACGAGGAAATGGACGGATCACTCGAAATGCTGCTGATGCCGCTCTTCTCCCGTCCCGGCATCTGCGACAGGGTCATCGGTTCGCTGGTCGATCTCGGGAAGCCTCCTCTGCTTGGCGAGCGCAACCGCATCCTGGTCGCCGGCGCGTTTCGCTTCCTCACGCAGGAAGAGCCGCAGCAGCCGGAAGCGCACGAGGCCTTCGCCGTCGTGACGTCGCAGATCTCTGCCTCGCGTAGCGGATTGACGCATCTCAGGGTACTGCAGGGCGGCCGCAAGGATTAAGGACTGTCTCCCGAGCTGGTTTCCGCACAAGACGTAGGCTCCCGTTCCGCCTGGCCTCTGGCCGTCGTTGACTTACCCTTTATCGACAGGTTAGCGTGTAGCGAGGCAACACGTTTAACTTGGAGGTGAAGCATGTCGACGCTCCAATATGGCGAAGCACTGAGCGATCACGGCGACCTTGGGAGCTTCTACGCTGGCCTGATCCTGGCCACCGAAGATCAGGCTCCGCGTGAAGCGTTTTATCTCGACAGTGAAACCAGCGACGGCGTGCTCTTTCAAGGCAGCGGCTTCACCTATGACGACCGTGGCCAGCTTCTCACCGGCACGATCACGCAGATCAAGTTCCAAATCAGTGATGACCAACCGCTGGCGATCATCGAAGGGAATTATGATGCTGCAACGCTTTTCCAGGTCTATTCCACGAAGGGCGTCGACGCGCTGCTCAGCAAGATGTTGGCAGGCAACGACACGATCCAGGGCACGCTGTTCGGCGACAGCCTGCTCGGCCTCAAGGGCAATGACAAGATCAGCGGCGGCTTCGGCGACGACGACATCCAGGGCAACAAGGGCAATGATCGCCTGACGGGGGGCGCCGGCGCTGACACGTTCCTCTTCTTCAAGGGTGACGGCAAGGACGTCATCACCGATTTCGATGCCAAGGGCTCCGGCCACGATCTGATCGGCATCACCGCCGATGAGCATTACACGATCGAAGCCGCCGGACATAACACGTTGATCGACTTCGGCCACGGCGACACGATCACCTTGCTCAGCGTCAATTTCCACGATGTCAGCTCACACGATTTTGCCACCCCCGCTTAATCGAGCCTATTCGATCCTGCCCCACCGCAGCCGGGAATACATTGGATGGGACCGTTGCCGCACCGGTTGACAGCAGAATTACAGGCTCCGAAGCATTGCCCACGGCAAATCGTGTTGCTGCGGCAATCGCCCATGGAATTGCCACGTCGCAGGGGTTAGATAGGTCCTATAAAGCTCATCACGCAGGAGTCGGGCCATGGACATATTCGAAATCGCCGTCGTCGGTGGCGGGCTGGCCGGTTCCATCGCAGCCATCGCCTTCGCCGGCCAAGGATTTTCCGTCGCTTTCATCGCGCCGGCCGACAAGCGGGCCGACAGCCGCACGACGGCGTTGATGGACAATTCCCTGCAATTCCTCACCCAGCTCGATCTCTGGGAGAAGATCCGTCCGCATGCAGCGGCCCTGCAGACCATGCAGATCATTGACGGCACGAACCRCTTGCTGCGCGCGCCGACAGTGGCCTTCCGAGCCGCTGAGATCAATCTCGAAGCGTTTGGCTACAACATCCCCAATGCCGCATTCCTCGATGTGCTTGGCCAGGCAATCGCGGCCAGGGCTGGCATCACGGTGTTCGACGGAACGGTCGACCGCGTCGAGCTTGCCGACACCGGCACGCATCTGACGCTCGCGGACGGCACAATGATGACGGCCGGGCTTGTGGTTGGCGCCGATGGCCGGAAATCCAAAGTCCGCCAGGCGGCCGGCATCGACGTCAGGACGACAACCTATCCGCAGACGGCGCTGGTGCTCAACTTTGCCCACGACCTGCCGCATCGCAATATCTCGACCGAATTCCATACGGAAACCGGCCCCTTCACGATTGTGCCGCTCGGCGACAATCGCTCGAGCCTGGTCTGGGTCGTCAAGCCGGAACAAGCCAAGGACTTGGTCGACATGACCGACGAGGCGCTCAACCGCCGGATCGAGGAGCGCATGGGCTCCATGCTCGGCAAGGTGAGGATCGAGACGCGGCCGCAGGGCTGGCCCTTGACGGCCGAGACAGCGTGCGCTTTCGGCAAGGGCGGCGCGGTGCTGGTCGGGGAAGCAGCACATGTCTTCCCGCCGATCGGCGCACAGGGCCTCAATCTCAGCCTGCGCGACATCGGCTCGGCGGTGGATCTCGCCACCAAGGCACGCACTGAGGCCCGGCCGCTCGCCATTGGCGATGCTTATGATCGGACACGGCGCACGGACGTGCTGACGCGCACCGCCGGCATTGATCTGCTCAATCGTTCGCTGCTCTCCGGTTTCCTGCCGGTGCAGATGCTGCGTGCGGCGGGCTTGCAGCTGCTTTCATCGGTTCCGCCGCTCCGGCATTTCCTGATGCAGGAAGGCGTGGCGCCAGGGCGTGCCATGAAGAGCTTTCCGGACTTTTTGCGCAAGGCCGCAGAGCGCGCCCGGCCTCATACCAGAGCGTAAAGCTCAGCCGATCTTCATCAGCCCCGGAAAGGTCTGCTGGAACCAGATCGAGATATCGCCGACATAGCCGAAGATGAAGGCAAGCCCGGTCAGCACCAGAAGGCCGCCAAGACCCTTCTCCACCAGTCCGAGATGCCGGCGGAAACGGACGAGGAAGGCCATGAACAGCCCGGAAAATGCAGCCGCCAGCCAGAACGGCACGGCGAGCCCGAGCGAATAGATGCCCAACAGCCCGGCCCCCTGCCCCACCGTCTGCTGCGAGGCGGCAACGGCGAGGATGGCACCCAGGATCGGCCCGATGCAGGGTGTCCAGCCGAAGGCAAAAGCGAGCCCCATAATATAGGCGCCAGTCAGCGTCGACGGCTGGCCGCCGGCCTGGAACCGCGCTTCGCGCGACAGCAGCGGAATTTTCAGCACGCCGAGAAAATTCAGCCCCATGACGATGATGATCACCCCACCGACCTGCGCCAGAATATCGAGATGCTGCCTCAGCAGCATGCCGATCGAGGTGGCGCTGGCGCCAAGCGCCACGAAGACGGTGGCAAAGCCAAGCGTGAAGAACAAAGACGACAGCATGACGGCCTGGCGCGGCGCCCGCTCACTGTCCGCCACCGTCGGATTGCGGAATTCCTCGATGGAAATGCCCGCCATGTAACAGAGATAGGGTGGCACGAGTGGCAGCACGCAGGGAGACAAGAAAGACAGCGCCCCGGCGGCAACGGCGCTCACATAGGAAATCTCGGCGGCGGCCAACGGCGTCTCCACTCATCTTCTTCAGGCGTACTTAGTGAAGCTTATCGGCAAGCGCCAGTCACCTTTTCTTGAGATTTGTCTGTGCCGACAGAGAAAATTTGTCGCACGGAGACTTGACCCGCAAAAGCCGCTTCGCATATGTATCGCCCGACTCTGCGGGACCGGAAATGGCCACCCGCGTGAGAGCGCGTAGCTCAGCCGGTAGAGCAACTGACTTTTAATCAGTAGGTCATGGGTTCGAATCCCATCGCGCTCACCAACAAATTCAATAGCTTAGCGCATTAATTCCGCCGCAAAACAGGCTAGAATACCCTCACATACATCTCGCACAATTTAGAGGGCAAAATGGCATCCTATATGATCCTCGGCGATAAGGTCCGACTCTGCCAGCGCGCCAACTGTTCGCTCTGGCAGTGCTCCACGTATCTGGAGGGGAAGAATGGCATGTCAGCATGAAAAGCGGCAGCCTGTCGCATGCCGACCACAGCGCGCCGTCCTATGATTTTTGATCGAATGGCGCAACGGCAAAGCGGAGCCGGCAAAGTGCTGGCTCTCGACRCTGCCGGAAGATACAACCCTGGCCACGCTCGTCGACGCGACCAAATTGCGCCGGCGGATCGAACGGGATTACGAGGAGTTCAAGTCRGAACTCGGGCTGGCGCTTTTTGAAGGTCGCGGCTGGATCGGTTGCCACCACGACGCGACGCTGTGCATCGCCGCCTACAGCTTTCTGATCCACGAGCGCGCGGCGATTTCCCCCTCAGCCGCCGGCAAGCGCCAAACACCTGCCTTACCCGATCGTCCTCAGCCCCGAGGCTCCCCCCATCCGGCCCGAGCGTCGTGTATTATACTCGATCGCTACCGTCCGACGAAAGATTACCGTCGGCATCGCCAAGTCACTGAGCCAATGTCCCTGCTGCCAAGCGCGACAAAATCGCAATCCATTCTGTAAGCGCTTGAAACCGCTTCTCTACTTTTCCAGCGTAAATCCAAGCAACCAGTCCAAGAGTCAATCAGGCCGGTCGGCATCTCTGGTTCGAGAAGCCCACTGACGTCGCCGCACAGCATTGCTCCACACAAACGCCGCAAGCCAAATATGCTATCTCCACGGTGATTATTGGGGAAGTCGCTTCACGCCGCGAAGAACCCCGCCCAGGAACCGGCCGACCGCTTCTGCATCAGGGCTCGGGCGCCGAACATCCTGCTGATTGTTATTGTCTTTCGCGACCACGACGTGTGTCTGTGCCCCCTTCTTGTAAACTTTCCTGACGCGAGTATCCGGCTGGCCCGTTGTCACCTTCTTTGATGGTACATAAGTGGTCACCTTCTTTCGTGGCACATAAGAAGAAAGCGCGGCTTCGGTCTGCAATGAAAGCATTTCGAGCTGGGGTTGATTGAGGTAGCCGGTAGCCGGCAATCCTTTCGACAATTGCCAGTTGGAGACAGCATTTCGGCTTCGCCGACCGAAATTGCCATCCGGCGTGCCGGTATCGAAGCCGGCAATATTCAATCTCGCCTGGATTTCCTTGAGCTTGCTCTTGTCCAGTCGCAGTCCCGCCTCGGTGTCCTGGTTGGCCGGCATGGATTTGACGGCATCCGTCGCCGCCAGGGTGGGCGTGGTGTCTGGAACACCGGCACGATCGACGGCAGCGACCTTTGTTTCCTGGGCCTTTGTCRCCGCCTCGGCGTCGAGACGCTCGACCYGCTTGCGGGCATTGGCGGCATAGAGGCCGTTGGGGAATGTCTCCAGGTAAGCAAGGTAGTCTTCGCGTGCACCCGACTCCCGGGCCAGATTGTAGAGCATGGTTTCGCGGTTGAGCGTATCGGCTTCTTTCGACGCGTCCGTCGCTGGCGCGGGCGTGACGATTTCAGCATCCTTGGGCTTCGCTTCGACCTTGGCGGTACTGCTTGGATTGAGAACGACCTCGCCTGTGAGCGAGGCATTCATCCACGGACGCTGCGTCTTCTTGGTGGCCGAATAGACATCGCCGGTGATGCGCGCCATGACGACCTGCAGGTCCGTATCCGGCGCGTCAATCCGGTTGAGGAGTGCGGTGGTGAAAGGCGAATGCCCTCCGTCACCGTCCAGCGCGACCTCGTCGGGACTGGTGGCGAAAATGATCGCCGTGCCTTGCCCGGCATCGCTGACCTTCACTTCGGCAAGGCCTTCATGCAGTGCCGTCGAACGCGTGGCCAACGACATCGACCGCGCCAGGATCTGGGAAAAAGGATCGTTGCGGCACGCATCGAGGATGACGACGCTCACGCCCACGTCACTCTGCATCTGGCGCATCACCAGATCCATCGGAACGGCCTCGAAATCGAGCGAACTCGCATCGGCAAAGGCAGCGTCGACCGGTACCAGGTAGTTCTTGCCGTTCACCTGCATGCCATGGCCGGCATAGAAGACCAGCCCGATATCCGCATTGCGGACGGCCACCGAGAAATCGCGTATTTTGGTGGTGAAGCTCGCCTGATCGAGATCATATCCCTCGACCACGATGAAACCAAGTTCTTTGAGCTTCGCCGCCACGGCCCTGCCGTCACGCTCCGGATTAGGCAGACGCGCGACATTGCGGTAAGCGCTGTTGCCGATAACCAGCGCGACGCGTTTGCCGACCGCAGCATGGGACGTGCCAAAGGAAAACACGACTGCAAGCAGGACGAAAAACAGTAGCTGGATCTTTCTCATGCCATTCATCGGAGTAACTCCTTGAATATCGTCTTGTTTGATCACGAAACGGGGGCGAGATTGATAATCTCTACCTGGCAGTTGGCTGCGTTCTTCGGGTCGCCTGGCAGCGTGAGGCAAGTCTGGCCGTAGCCGTCGGGCTTCAGGCGCTCGCGCGCAATGCCATAAAAGGCGACGAGATGATTGACGACGGCCTCGGCGCTGTGCTGGGGAAGCTGCTGATTGTAGAGCCGCGTGCCAACATCGTCTATGGGGCCTGCGACCTGGAAAATCATGCCGGCCAGACCTTCGCGGTTTTGGATTCGATAGGCCCGTGGCCGCTGTTTGAATTCCAAAATTGGCCGCTCAGCGGCGTTTGCCGAAGAAAAACAAGCAAAGAAAAACAAAATCAGGTGCAAGAACGCGCGAACGGACCGGCAAAAGTCTGCCATCATCTTCGCTTCCCTGGATTCCGGCAAATATATCCATCTCAACTTGGCAAATAATAGACGATTTTTCAACTACACGCAATACTGGAATCGGTGAAGTTTACGTCAGAACCCGATTTTATAAGGAACACTGCTGCCAGCTGCCGGCCTGGTCACGGCAGAGAAGACAAGCAGCGGCCGCGCCTCCAACACCAATTCTAGTTCGATTTGAGTAAGCCTTTCGCCGAAGCGAGCTTAGGGTGCCGCCTCTACTTCATACTCCAAGATTTCTGTTCCTAAATGGAATTCTCGCTTGCAAGATTTATTTCTAAGTGCATGTATATATGATGGCGGCGAAAGCAGCCACCCAAAGAATTTCTGCCCGGCTCACTGCGGTCGCGGCAGAGGGGAGCATGTTCGCCCTTCAAATCGCCAAGAATGACATGATTTTCGGTTGAGTGCATTTTCCGCGTCGGTGTGGAGTTTGCGAGTGATGTTGGTGTTGACGTCCCACTCTGTTGATCCTGTTATCGCTGCTATCCAGGCACTTGCTGTGTTTTTTGTGCTGGCACTGCTTTTGCGGTGGCCACGCAGCCCCGCGTTTCCCACCGTGATCGTTGGCGGCGTTGTGTTCGGTGTCGACACAAAATCCGGACGTCTTAGTTTGAGGTAGCGTCATGACGAAATCTCTCGATGACTCCTTATCGATGTTGGAAGCCGGGGTGAAATTCAGCACTGAAGGCACCATCAGTCGCTTGGCAGAGATGGCGGCTGAGTTCATAGAACGCGCGGATTCGTTTGCGGCGCCGCGCGGCCTTCCGACCGGCGAGCTTGCTTCGCTTCAAAACGAAATCGATGGGCTTGTTCGGGCGTACCGCCTGCATAGTCTCATGCGTATTCGAAGTGCCCGCAATGGTTCGCTTCGCGCAATTGGCAGGGTTCGCGATGGAACCGCATTGTTCTCCTCGCAGGTCTGTGAAGCGAATTTGCCGCCTTGGTTGCGCCCCTAGGATCGGACAAGCGTGACGCCCCACATGTCCTTCTCCTACAGCGGCAGGACGTGGAGGTTGGGTCCGAGAGCGATCGCCATGCCCTTCAATGGGATTGATCGAGCGCGTGCGGTGAAGGCCCGTGCATTTGGGGCTTTTCCAACCGTCCGGGAGCAACAATCCGACCGCAGACGCTCACAGTCAGGAAGGCGATCGCGCTGATGTCCGAAATGCAGCATGGGCAGACTCGGAGGTAACGCCCAATCAAGCGGGTCAGTGTCGAAGACGTTCCGGGAGCAGCAAAGCAGGCAATTATTTTGCGCATCGAGATGGAAGAACAACTTTGTTCCACGCGCAGTTCCAACGTCGGTCGAACCATGCGGAACTCTTCATCGCGAAATACGTTTCAATCGACTTGGACATATCAGGGGAAATTCGTTGTTAAAGATATCGGAAGCGTGGTCGAACGCGGATGACAGATACCGGCTTCTGATCGATTCAATTGTCGATTATGCGATTTTGATGCTGGATAAGGAAGGAAACATCACCAGTTGGAACGCCGGCGCCGAGCGGATCAATGGTTATGCGGAGGCGGAGATCGTCGGTCGGCATTTCTCGCGCTTCTATCTCCCCGAGGACAGGCAGGCCGATTTGCCGCGTCGTGCGCTTGCAACCGCAACAGAACAAGGCCGCTTCGAGGCAGAAGGTTGGCGCCTGCGCAAGGGCGGTTCCCACTACTGGGCGCATGATGTCATCGATCCTATCTTCGATTCCTCCGGCAAGCTTGTCGGTTTCGCCGAGATCATCCGCGACCTCAGCGAACGCAGAGCCGCCGACGAGGAATTGCGCAAGAGCGAGCAGCAGTTTCGCTTGCTCGTCCGAGGGGTCACCGATTACGCGATCTATATGATGGACCCTGAAGGACATGTCTCCAGTTGGAATGCCGGTGCCGAGCGGATCAAAGGATATAGTGAAGAGGAGATCATCGGCGAGCATTTCTCGCGGTTTTTCCTGGCTGAGGACAGGCAGAAAGGCGTTCCGCTAAAAGCCCTGGAGGAAGCGACCCGGGTCGGCCGGTTCGAATCCGAGGGCTGGCGCATACGCAAGGATGGCACACGCTTCTGGGCGAATGCCGTGCTCGATGCGCTCAAGGATGAGAGCGGCAAGCTCATTGGCTTTGCCAAGATCACCCGCGACGTCACCGAAAAGCGTGACGCCCAGCGGGYGCTCGATCTTGCGCGCGAAGAACTGTTCCAGGCGCAGAAGATGGAAGCCGTGGGACAGCTGACAGGCGGCGTGGCCCACGATTTCAACAATCTGCTCATGGCGATCCAGGGCAGCCTGGAGCTTCTCAAGAAGCGCATCCCCCATTCCACGGAAAGCGCATCTTTGATCGGAAACGCATTGCAGGCGACGCAGCGTGGCGCGTCGCTGACACAACGCATGCTGGCCTTCTCGCGGCGGCAGGAACTGCAACTCGAAGCGGTCGACATTGTGGAGTTGATCCGCGGGATGACCGACATGCTGCAACGCTCCATTGGGCCGGCGATCATCGTGGAAACGCATTTTCCGCTGCAACTGCCCAAGGTATGCACCGATCCCAACCAGCTCGCGAATGCGCTTCTCAATCTCGCGATCAATGCCCGCGATGCCATGCCGCACGGAGGAACACTCGCCATAGGGGCGCGGGTCGTGGCGGACACGAAACAGCTTTGTTCCGATCTGGACTCCGGCGAATTCGTCTGTCTCTACGTCGAGGACAGCGGCGAAGGCATGGACGAGCAGACGCTTGCCAATGCCACCACGCCCTTCTTCACCACGAAAGGCATCGGCAAAGGGACAGGCCTCGGCCTTCCCATGGTGCAGGGCCTGATGGGTCAGTCCCGCGGCAAGCTCGTGCTCCGCTCGAAGGTCGGCAAAGGCACGACTGCCGAGCTATGGCTGCCGGTGGGCACGCCGGAGCACATGCCGGCGCCGCCCGAGCCGGTAATCGAAACCGTCCCCGAGCAGAAGCGGCTCACGATTCTCGCCGTCGACGACGACCCGCTGGTGCTCATGAACACGGTGTTCATGCTGGAGGACGTGGGGCACGCCGTCATCGAGGCCAATTCGGGCAATCAGGCTCTCTCAATGCTTGAGGAGCAGCCTGTCGACATGGTTATCACCGACCAGGCGATGCCACACATGACGGGTCTGGAACTCGCCAAGGCCGTACGCCAACGCTGGCCGGAAATCCCGGTGATCATCGCTACCGGCTATGCGGAACTTCCGGTCGGCGCCGGCCATGATCTCGTCAAGCTCTCCAAACCGTTTATGGAACGCCAGCTCCTCGACGCCGTTCAGAAAGCCCTGAGCGTAGAATCCGGATCTGCATAGGCGATCGACGACAACATGACGGGAGCGCGCCGGCGCCATAATCCGGCCGCTCATGGGTGGCGATATGGAACGCCGCCGGCGTTGTTCAGTCAGACTGCTCGACGGATGGAAACAAGGCGGAGACAAAGCCATGCTCGACATCGCACAGGCCAGGAGCCGGATGATCGACGCTCAGCTGCGGCGCCGGGGCATAAGCGCGGCGTCCGTGCTGTCTGCGATGGAGGCTGTGCCGCGCGAGCGGTTCGTCGAGCCCGGCTCCGAGGAATTCGCCTACGAGGATTCACCCCTCCTGATCGGTGAAGGGCAGACGATCTCACAGCCCTATATCGTCGCCTTGATGCTGCAGCATGCGGCGATCCAACATGACGATATCGTGCTTGAGATTGGAACCGGCTCCGGCTATGCCGCCGCCGTGATGAGCCGCCTGGCGAAGCACGTCTTCACCATTGAGCGACATGCCAGCCTGACCGAAAGCGCGACATCCCGCTTCCGAACGCTGGATTACGGCAATATCACCGCCAGGACTGGTGACGGGACGAAGGGCTGGCCGGAGGCCGGACCATTCAGTGCAATCCTCGTCGCGGCCGCAGGCGGCGACATTCCCGTAGCGCTGACCGAGCAGCTCGCTATCGGCGGCAGGCTGGTCATTCCCATTGGCGCGGCGGAACCGCAGCGTCTGCTGAAGGTGACACGCACCAGCGCCACGACGTTTGAGGAAAAGGATCTGGGCGGCGTCGTCTTCGTGCCGCTTGTCGGCGCCCATGCTGCTCAGCAGAGTCTCAAGACCAGCTGACGCGTTGATCGGACAGAGCGATAAGAAATTCACAAAGCCCGCGCCGGAATGGGCTTCGTCACTGTCGCGCTCATTTGCCCCAATGATCGGGGGAAAAGCATTGCAGGCGTTGCTGCATATTGAAAACAACAGGCAGTCGCTGTATTCGGGCGAGAGTGCCGGGATGGAATTGCATGCGCGCGCGAAAAATTCTTCGCGCCATGCGGCTCCAAAAACGGTGCGGTCATTTTCCTGTTCACGATTTTGTGGCATGAGCAATGACGATGCCAACAGAAGCCAGATTCACGGGGTGATTTCGAGCATGCCGGCCAAGATTTACCGTCCCGCCAAGACCGCTATGCAGTCGGGCAAGGCCAAGACCCATCTCTGGGTCCTGGAATATGATCAGGAGAAGCCGCCCGTCATCGATTCGGTCACGGCCTATACGGGCTCCGGCGACATGCGCCAGCAGCTGAAGCTGACCTTCGCCACGCAGGAAGAAGCCGAAGCCTATGCGAAACGCGAGGGCATCGAATACCGGGTCATCGAACCCAAGGATCCGACGCGTAAGGCCGTTTCCTATTCGGATAACTTCCGCTATACCCGCGTCCAGCCCTGGACCCACTGACGGTCCGGCAGGAACATCAATATCCGCCTCCGGGCGGTGAGCGGCCCCTTAGCTCAGCTGGATAGAGCACCTGCCTTCTAAGCAGGTTGTCGCAGGTTCGATTCCTGCAGGGGTCGCCAGTTAAATATGCCTCGCCTGATATCCCCGGACTCTCGCCACGAAATCCGGACTCGCCTGCCCAGAGTTATTTCTCGGCTAGTTCAGTGGCCGTTTAAGTCTGACACGGAGTTGGAATGGGAAAGTCGGAAGCGCTGGAAATCATGCGCCGGTTTCTAAAAGACGCCGAGACCGGCATGGAGCCTGAACTTGTACCGCTGGCGATCGGCTCTGCCGAAGAATTGGCTGATCCCGAAGGCTGGGTATTTTATTACAATACCCAGAAATTCGTGGAAACCGAGCGTTTTGAGTACCTGATAGTCGGACAAGGACCGACGATTGTGCTAGCCGACGGACGTTTACTTGCGGGAGGTTCTGCGGAAAGCGTCGATATGGTGTTGGAGAGGTTCGGTATATCGCGGTCCAATTGTGCCAGCGAGCGTGGCTAAGCGAAATCGTCGTTGACAAGCTAATCATGAGCTGGCCGAACAAGAGATAAGCTGAACGTTGAATCTGCTGTCTCGTGGCGAACGGCGCGGGAATCCGCTCTTGTGTGGCGACGAGTCCGAAACCCGCTGCATCGGCAGCGATGATTTTCTAGGACATTCAACGAAACCGAATCCGTCCCGTCGTGGCGACGCTCATTAAATTACTGATTTTATGCAATATCTTTTACTGCCGAACAATCGTCATGACTGGAGACACGGAACATAAGGGCCAGACCTTCTGCTTCGTTGAAGCACAACTTCGGCCAATTCAAATCCCTACGGATTCAGAAAATCGGCCCGATGTTCTCAGAATTTTGCGGACGCGATCATCAGACAGATCGATGTCCACCGGTCGCGAGATGGTGTCCCCCGTCGCGTCCCTCATCGCGGCAAAATCAGGATTTTGCTTGGCGAAAGAATCCTTCAAGGGGTTCATGTCCACCGCTTCCGAAATCAAGAGAGAGACATATTTTGTCTGCAGGGGCTTGGACATCCTCTGAGCCGCAATCCTGTATGACCTCCGCTCGACTGGGGTCATTGCTCCTGATGCAACCATGCGATTGCATCGGAGCACCATCATGGCAGCCACATCCGACATCGCCTCGTTCCTGCGGCCAGGATCCGGCCATCCATCCATTTGCACCGCAATCCCGCTTTGAGCCAGGAACGTGGCAACGGCATCGTCACACTCGCGATAGTGAACGACCACGACAGGCCAGCGCTCCCGCCAGTTTCCCAGCCGCTCCTGATAGCGGTAGTAGCCGTATTTATTGCCCTCGGTTAATCCCCTTCGAAATCGGCTGACGAATTCACCACAGGGGGCTGTTTCGCCGCCCTTTATCGCTTCTCGATACATTGAGAAAATGTGCGATACTGGCTCCCTGAGATAGCAGACCACCTTGGCGTTTGTGCCAATGACACTGAAAGCTCGATCAACGGCTTCACGCTCCGCGCAGAACCAGAAATCTTCCGATGACAGAATACATTTTTCAGAGGACGTGAATCCGCCCGAGATAGCTTGCTTGAACTCCGGAGGGATTTCATTGACGGTATTCCTGAACAGCGCCGAGAAGTGTCGATGCGCCTGTGCGCCCGCTGGGGTACGGCCGACGATGGGAAAATCCACGCCTTGCTCCAGCAATCGCTCGCGGTTCTCGGATAGATAGGCCTGGATAGCCGTCGTTCCCGTCTTATGGGTTCCAATATGCAGAATGAACTCGGTCACACACTCCCCCCAGAGTCGCGCTTTCCGTTAAACTCAAATCATATCGGCAATCGACCGCGACGTCCAGCTTATTCCAAAACGAACTCTTTGAATTTTCTCGATTATTAGGTGTTCAGCCACCTTGGGGAACGCAATGGTGGTGGCGCCGAATGGTCCTGCGAGAGCAAATGTAATCAGCACGAATGGCACCTCACGATCACTATGTCGCGCTTGTCGTACCGGATGAGCAAAACCTCGCGGGCTTTGAAGCGGCCCTTGCGGCTGGCTGGTCTCCGAACCCCAGAAGAGCAGAAGATGAGATCTACATTCGTTCGAGGCTCAAGGAATTGCGTGAAGACAGATTGGAATTTTTGGCCAATCTGACGCGGCCGACGGAACCCGGCTTCGTCAACCAGTTGTTCTGGATTTGGGACGCGGAATTCTGTGGCAACATCGTCCTGCGATTCCGGCCCGGCACAGAGGAATTGCCGTCGAGCGTTGCCGGGCACGTGGGATATTCCGTTGTGCCGTGGAAGCAAGGCCGGGGATATGCGAAATCCGCTCTGCGGCTACTGACAGAGGTCGCGAGAGAGGAAGGGCTCGAGCGACTGCTGATCCTGTGCAACGCGGACAATCATGCGTCGAGGCGCGTGATCGAAGGGAATGGCGGCAGACTGTTCATGACCGCTCCCCATCCCTCCGACAGGCCGCAACAGATGAAGCATTATTTCTGGCTTGCTGTCGGGCCGTCCACTGAAGCGGTTTAGGCGATCGCGCGCCGCCCACAGACAAGCGGCGCGCCATCTTACCCGGTCACTTCGCTATCTTGATCGACGAGGCGATGTTCTTGCCGTGTTTCCTGGCATAGGTAATGGCGACCTTCGTGCCTGGCTTGAAGTTCTCCGCTTCGGTTCCCTCCGCCAGCGTGAACACGCTGCCATCGGTCAATCGCAGTGAATCGCCTGCCGTGTCGACACTCTTGACGACCCCCGACATTGTCGCGGCGTTTGCGGAAACCGCAGTGAATGCGATCGCCGTCATAATGGCGAGAGTCATTGCCACTTTCATTTCGTTTCTCCAAGTTTTCCCGGACCATCGGGGTAGCTGAGAACTCGGTTCGAAAATCGGCAATAAAGTGTTCTCTAATATACAAAAAAGTCAACGACTGCAGTGCAATCGCGGCAGATGAGAAGCCTGCTGCCGGTCGATCGGAGAACAGGCAACGTGCCCGTGCAAATCGCACCGCCGGAAAACTTCGAGAAAAACGAAGCAATTGAGGGACTTACGTTTCAAATGGACTGGTCGGCAAAATCCAACGCCGCTGCCGGTCGGACACCTTACGAACCCGTAAGTTTTCGCCAACCTTACAAATCGGTAAGTTCCCGGACAGAATTCCGTATACCGCTACGCCTAACCTTTCTGTCGCTCGGCATCGGAATGGCCTTTCTCACGGAAAGGGCAGCGATCGCCGCAGGCATCAAGGAGTCCCTTCCATGAAGGTTCATTCCGACCGCGCTTTTCGTTTCATTTCCGCCGCCGCCGTAGCCACGGCAATCCTTACGATGCCGGTGACGCGGCTCCCACTCGCAGCACCGGCCTACGCCGCGGAAGCACCCATTGCCTCAGAGAAAAATCCACCCGGCGACATTCCCGACAGCCAGGTCTTCATCGACTACACTTCAAAGCTTGGTTTCACGATGAAGGTGCCTGAAGGGTGGGCACGCAAAGACAAGGCCGATGGCGCGAGCTTCGTCGACAAGCTCGATGGCGTCGTGGTCATCGTGACCGACGCCAAGCAGAAGCCGGACGTGGCATCAGCGAAGTCGGACTATCTCGCTGAGCTCAAGAAGACCTCCCGTGCCGTCAAGGTAAGCGCAGTCGAAGCGGTGAAACTGCCGTCCGGCGATGCAATCCGGATCGTCTACACATCCAATTCGGAACCGAACCCGGTCACCAGCAAGCAGGTCCGGCTCGAGAACGAGCGCTATCTCTTCTACAAGGACGGCAAGCTGGCGACCTTGGAACTCTATGCGCCGAAAGGAGCTGACAATGTCGACCAATGGCGGCTGATGTCACGTTCGTTCGCGTGGAAATGACCGATGCTGCTGCGGGTCGCCGAGCTCTATCGGTTCTATCACGTCGGAGATGAAGAGACTGCGGCGCTGCGAGGCGTAAGCCTCGACGTGGCCGCGGGCGAACTCGTCGCCCTCGTGGGTCCTTCCGGCAGCGGCAAATCCACCCTTCTGACTTGCATCGCCGGTCTCGACGAGCCGGACGGGGGCTTTGTCGACATTAACGGCGAACGCATGAGCCGGAAATCCGAAAAGGTCCGCGCGGGCCTCCGCGCCCGGCACCTGGGCGTGATGATGCAGACAGGCAACCTGTTTCAGCATCTCACCGTCGCGGAGAACATTCGTCTGCGAATGATGCTCGCTGGAAGGCGGGACGAAACGCGTTTGGCGGCGGTGCTTTCGATCGTCGATCTGACGCCCCGCAAGGACAGTTACCCCGTCCAATTGTCCGGTGGAGAAACCGCCCGCGCCGGACTTGCCGTGGCGCTCGCGGTCGATCCACCCCTTCTATTGGCCGATGAACCGACAGCCGAGATTGATCGCGCGACGGAACAATCCCTGATCGCCCATTTCGAAGCGAGACGGACAGCCGGAATGGCGACCCTGATCGCCACCCATAGCGAAGCGCTTGCCGAGCGCGCCGATCGCATCGTCCGGCTCAAGGACGGCAGGATCGATCATGGTTGAGCACGTCGTCGAGGCACAGGGTCTTTCCAAGCACTTCGCGTCACGCCACGGCGAGCCCCTGGAGGTGCTTCGCGACGCCAGTTGCACGATCAGCCTTGGGGATCGCATCGCAGTGGTCGGCCCCTCCGGGAGCGGAAAATCCACCCTGCTCGCCATATTGGGCGGGCTCATAGTCCCGACATCCGGCGATGTCACCTGGCCCGCGCTTGGAGACCGTCGCGGCCTCCAGCCCCTGCAAGTCGCATTCGTCTTCCAGACCCCGAGCCTCTTTCCTCCCATGACGGTTCTGCAGAACGTCACTCTGCCCCTCGTCCTGGCAGGGAAAGTGCTACACTCCACCGAGCGAGCCGAACACCTGCTCGACCTTTTCGGGCTTGCGGACCTCGCCAACAAACTTCCGGAAGAACTTTCCGGCGGTCAGGCGCAGCGGGTCGCGATGGTGCGGGCGCTTCTAGCGCGCCCGAAGCTGCTGATCGCCGACGAACCGACCGGACAGCTCGACACGCAAACCGCGACCGCATTTCTCTATACTGTGCTGGAACAGCTCGCCGACACGCCTGCGGCCCTTCTCATGGCGACGCATGACGCAAAAGTGGCCGGACGGATGCAAACGCGATGGCGTATGGATCACGGCCAGCTTTGGACCGGTTCAGAGGTTGGAGAGAACCGATGATCGGTCTTTGGCTATCCGGCCTGTTGAAGAGGCGAGCCGCCAGGCTTGCGGGCCTGGCCGCAGGCGCCACATTGACCACAGCACTTCTGTCGACGCTTGCGCTTTTTCTGGCGGAGAGCGGCGCGTCGATGACCCGACGCGCGATCAGCGACGTTCCGATCGACTGGCAGGTCGAGGCGGTGCCATCGGCCGATCGACCGGCGATCGCCGAAGCGATCCGACAGGCCGCCCCGGTTTCCAGCATGCACCAGGTCCAATACGCTGCGGTCGACGGCTTCGAGGCGCAGACTGAGTATACGACCCAGCAGACCGGTCCGGGCAAAGCGATCGCCTTCGATCAGAACTACCAGGCCGATTTTCCCAAGGAATTGAGATGGCTTGAGGGCAAGCGGACGGGCGTTCTCGTTGCCCAGCAGACCGCCGCCAACCTGCATGTTGGTCCCGGCGACAAGGTGTCCATCCGGCGCGTCGGACTGCCGCCCGTGGATGTCATTGTCGACGGGGTCGTCGATCTTCCTGACGCCGACGCCCTGTTCCAGGGGGTGGGCCTGCCCGCGCAGGCCGCGCCCCAAGCTCCGCCGGACAATGTCATTATCCTGCCGGTCGCGGCCTGGCACGACATCTTCGATCCGCAGCAGGTCAAGCGACCCGACACGACGCGGACGCAGTTTCATGTCAGGCTCGGCCATGACGGGCTGCCGTCCGATCCGACACGGGCCCATACGATCGTCGAGGGGCAATCGCGCAATCTCGAGGCACGCGTCGCCGGACAGGCATTGGTGTCAAGCAACCTCGGCTCCCGTTTGGACGCGGTGAGAAGCGACGCGCTCTACGCCACGGTGCTTTTCCTGTTCCTGGGTACGCCGGGTGTCGCGCTCGCCATGATGCTGACCGTGTCCTTCGCCAATGCGGGATCGGGCTTGCGGATCCAGGAGCAGTCGCTGCTGCGCATTCACGGTGCTGCGGATCGGAAAGCCATGCTGCTGTGGTTGTCGGAGCCGCTTGCGGTGAGCGTGGTTTCGACCACCCTCGGGCTGGGAGGCGCGCTCGCGTTCACCGCATATTCCGGGTCGCCCGTTTTCGACGCCGCGACCTTGCTTCCCGTCATCGGCGCGGCCACGATCGGCAGTCTGGTCGTGGTGGCCGCGATCGCGATCTCGGCACTGAGGACATCACGGTCCCTGACGGTGGCGGCCGCCCGCCGGACGGTCGGCCGGGATCATGTGCCGCTATGGCAGAGACTGTGGCTCGACATGGCCTTGCTGGCGATTGCAGGCCTCCTCTTCTGGCAGTCCGCCAGTACGGGCTATGAGATCGTGCTGGCGCCGGAAGGCGTGCCCGCCGCCGCCGTCGATTACAACGCCTTCCTGTCGCCCGCGCTGTTCTGGATCGGCGGCGGTCTCCTTGCCGTCCGGCTTTCGATGTATTTCGTTTCGACGCGCAATCCGGTTTTTGCTGTCGCGCTCAGACCGATCGCCGAAAATCTGTCAGGCGCGGTCGCGGCATCGCTCGGCTTTCAGAAACGGCGGCTGACCCACGGGATCGTCATGACCGCGCTCGCCATCTCCTTCGTGACGTCCACTTCTATCTTCAACCTGACCTATGAAGGGCAGGCACGGATCGATGCGGAACTGACCAACGGCGCAGACGTCACGGTCTTCGGCACGACCGCCCGTCCGGCGGGTGACAAACTGGACGCGATCAGGAACGTGCCGGGCGTTGAGGCCGCGAGAACCATGCAACATCGCTTCGCCTATGTCGGAGCCGACCTGCAGGACCTTTATGGCATCGATCCAAGATTGATCGGCGCCGCGACGAGCCTGTCCGACGCCTATTTCAGCGGCGGGTCGACGCGTGAAATCCTGAAAAAGCTCGCCGATACGCCGAACGGCGTCCTGGTGTCGGAGGAGACGGTCAGCGACTTCCAACTGCAGGAGGGCGACGCTATCAATCTTCGGCTGGTGAGCGCCACGGACAATCAGTACCACGCGATATCGTTCAAATTCATCGGCGTCGCGCGTGAGTTTCCGACGGCTCCGAGGGATTCCTTCCTCGTCGCCAATGCCGACTACGTGGCCAGGATGAGCGGGACGCCGGCCGAGGAATATGTGCTCGTGCGGGCTGCGACCGATCCCGCCGCGCTGGCCGGGGCCATCCGCAAGGCCCTGGGGCCGGCTTCGGGCCTTGACGTCAAGCATATCGGCGATGCGTCCCGCATCATCGGCACAAGTCTGACCGCCGTGAACCTGGGACGGCTCACGGTCATCGAGCTCCTGTTCGGAGCAGTCATGGCCGTCGCCGCCGCGGGGCTCATGTTGGCTCTGGGCTTCGTCGACCGCCGCCGCAATTTCGCGATCCTGACCTTGATCGGCGCGAAGCCGCCGCAGCTGGCGAGCTTCCTATGGTCGGAAGGTGTCCTGGTCCTGGTCGGAGGCGTCGTCTTCGGGTTGACGTCGGGCGTGATCACCGCCTGGATGCTGGTCAAGCTCCTGACCGGAGTCTTCGACCCGCCACCGGAGACGATCGCGATACCTTGGGGATACCTGCTCACCGTCCTTCTCCTGATCGCTTTGTCTATCGGCGTCGCGGTCATGATCGCGAATAGAAGGTCCAGAGCCGGAGCATTTGAGACGCTGCGAGACCTGTAAAGTGGGAGGAGGCCGAAGGTCGGCATCCTCCCTCTTGCCTGACGAAGGACACCTGGAGCCATTTGCGCCACTTCCACGGCTGCGTGCAAATGGAGAGCAAAGACGCTATTGACAGGGTTTGATGCTATCCCCAACTGTCATTGTACGAGACCAATCTACGAGACGGCTTTCTGACCAGATGGTCTCCGTTTTCGAAGTAGGCATTCCGCTCCGGCGGGTTATCTCAATACACAGCTATTTTCGCCGTCGAAAGCTTGAATAATTTAAGGCACATGGATTCAGGTTCGCTTGTTGCTGTGCCCTGCATGAGAAGAAGAGGATCGATGATGCGCACCCTTGCCAAGAAACTTGCTCCCGCAGCTGTCATCCTGCTGGTCATGTCATCTGCCGCCTATGCCGACAAGGGTGGCCGGGGTGGCGATCGTGGAAACCACAGCGACAAGGATTTTATCTGGCGCCGTCATGAAAACGGCTGCGCCGTCGGCAACGATCCGCCTCCGGGCGCCAACTGCACCGGGCGGGATAATCGTCAAAAACGCCAATAGGGTTTTGACTGCCATGCACAGAACAAAAGCTGAGGGGCGAACCTCAGCGGCCTGACCTCACGCGAAAGCACAATAACGTGAACGAATTCACTAATGATTCCGGTAACATAGAAAAGCCAGGTTCATTTGTCTGAATGACGTGCACGAAGAAAAAGAGGATAACCATGCGCACCTTTGCCAAGAGACTTGCTCCTGTCGCGGCAATCCTGCTGGTCATGTCATCCGCCGCCTATGCCAGGGGTGGCGACCGAGGTGGCAATGACCAAGGCGGCAGCCACGGCGACACTTTCATCTGGAAAGACCACGAGAATGGCTGCGCGGTCGGCAACGACCCGCCTCCAGGCGCCAACTGCACCGGGCGGGACAACCAGCAAAATCGCTGAGAGGATCGCAGACGAAATATCGGTAAGACAAATCGAGCAGGCGGACCGCCTCCTGGCGGGGCCGATGCTGACAATTCGGTCGAACGCGCTGGTCAGTCTCGCGCGTTCGCTTTGCGCTTGAGGTCATCCGCGATGTTGTTCATCAGTTCCAGCATATTGTCGGCCTGGTCGAACGTCATTTCCACCAGCATCTCCTCATCGAGGATTGCCGGCAGGCCGGTGATGCGATCATAGACCGACCAGGTGCCGTTTTCCTCGCCCACAAGAGCATAGCGCGGACGTCCCTCCCCCGACGTCAGCTGGTCGTCGTCCAGAAAGTTCAAAGGTTGATCCGAAGCCATTTTCCTGCCTCCCTGCAATAGCTGTAGAGCCGTCGGCACCGTTTTGGGCTCGCGCAGCACAACACCTTTCCGCTATCGTAAACCATAAATCCGGCTAAAATCCACTGCGATGCAGCGTCGTCTCGCGGGAATGCCGTGGGCAACCGGGATTGCCCCTCGCTTCCGTGGCCGATCTTCCCAAAAATGGTGTCCTGAGCGTTGCTTGACTTGTCATATGGTCGTGGCACCGTGTGGCCAAGCAACGTCGGAGGATTCCCATGAAGCACTATCTTGTCCCGCTCGCACTTGCCACGATCATCCTGCCTACCGCCTGCCTCGCCGATGTCAGCTGCGCGCCCAAGAGCGACGCAGCGCGGATTCTTGCATCGCCCTCGCCCAACGACATCCATCCGGATTGGGCGGGCAGCAGCAGGATCGGGCTGAGCTGGAGCTTCGTGCCCGAGAGTGACGATCTCACCGGCAAATATCTGCATGGCGATCTCTACTCTCCAAGAGGCGGCGTGGTGAACGAGGGTATCTACATCCTGCGTGGTGAATGGGATTGCGAATAACAAAGGCAAGAAACGGCCCATGAATTGAACGCGGCATCGCTGGCCGCGCGGATTTGTTGAACATTCGGCGCCAAAGTGCGGATCCGCCACCTCGCCAAGCAATGCAAGGCGTGATGCTTCGTGTTGAAACGGCCTGCCGCTAACTGTTTGAATTCATTAACCTCGATTCCTGTTTCCGAATTCCGGGACATGATTTTGCAAGRCCGCATCATTAGTGTGCGTCCCCATGATGAGACGCCCCATTCAGATTTTAGCCTGGCTTGCCCTCGCTGCCGTTGTCGTTGTCACCGTATTGCCGCTAAACCTGCGGCCGCGGGACGTTTTGCCTGTTGATGCGGATCGCGCGCTCGCCTGTGCGGTGTTCGCCGGTCTGTTCGTCCTGGCTTACCCAAAGCATTGGAAGCTAATTGGCCTGATCATGGTCGCGGGCGCCGCGGCAATCGAGGCGCTCCAGCTTCTCTCGCCGACCCGGCATGCCCGGATCGACGACGCGATCGTCAAGGCCGGCGGCGCATTCATCGGCGTGGGCCTTGCCGTGGCGATGAATATCGCCGCCTCCCGGATCGCCGGCTGGACAATATCGGCCCGGCGCATCCGGACCAAGCCGGTGCTGGCGGTTGCCGACGGCACCTCCGTGGAAAGCTATATGCGGGAACTGCCGGTGCAGTCGAAGATCATCCAGGCAGTGTATTTCAGCCCCGAAGACGGCAAGCTGCGCATCAGCTTCAAGAGCGGCGAGGAGCGCTTCTTCGAAAACGTACCCGAGGAAGAGGCGGAAAACCTTGCCGCCGCTCCTTCGCCCGGCGAATATTATATCGACAACATCCGCACGAAATTTCGGCGTAGCGCGGCCTGATGCTGCGCCACCTGTTGAAGATCGCACTGGCATGGACAATCCCAGGCGTCGCCACCTCGGAGGGCGTGCGCCAAGCCCAAGACCACTTTATGTAATTCAGAATGCAACCTCGAAACGCATGCCGTCATAGGCCGGCTCGACATGAGCGGGCGTTTCGCGGATCACGGTCTCGTAGTCAAGTGGGATGTGCATATGCGTCAGGATCGCCCGCTTCGGCGCGATCTTCTCGATCCAGCCAAGCGCCTGCTCGAGCGACAGATGGCTTGGATGGTGCTTGTATTGCAGGGCATCGATGATCAGGATGTCGAGCCCGGCGAGCTTGGCGACGGATTCTTCCGGGAAGTCGCTGACATCGGTGCAGTAGGCGATGTCGCCGATGCGGAAACCGAGCGAATGCGTCTCGCCATGCTGTTGCCAGAGCGGCAGGAAAGGAACACTTCCGCCGGGGCCTTCCACTTCGAAGACGGCATCGAGGTCAGAGATGATCTTCGAGCGCCCGATCGGCGGATAAGAGCTGCCCTCCGGCGTCTCGAAGCAATAGCCGAAGCCTTCCAGCACCCGCTGCATGGTGATCGGATCGCCCCAGACCGGCATGCGATGCTGGTTCTTGTAGACGAAAGAGCGGACATCGTCGATGCCGTGCAGGTGGTCGGCATGGGCGTGCGTCAGGACGACGGCATGCAGGTCCCTGGCGTCGACGGCAATCATCTGGCTGCGGAAATCCGGTCCTGTGTCGATGACGATCGAGGTCATTGCGCCGTTGTCGGCAAATTGCTCGACCAGCATCGCCGCGCGGGTCCGTTGGTTCTTCGGGTTGGACGGGTCGCAGGCGCCCCAATCGCCGGTTATGCGAGGCACGCCGGGGGACGAGCCGCATCCGAGAATGGTAAAACGCCTTGTCCCCATCAGCCGGCCAGCCTCGGCATCTTGGAGAAGCAGCGGAAAGCATTTTCCGTCGTGATCTCGGCGATCTCTTCCGCGCTCACGCCGATCGTCTCGGCCAGCACCTCGGCGGTATTGACGACGTAGGAGGGTTCGTTGCGCTTGCCCCGCCACTTCTTCGGCGCGAGGTAGGGCGCATCGGTCTCGACCAACAGCCGGTCGCGCGGCACGGCCTTGGCGATGGCGCGGATATCCTCGGACTTGGGGAAGGTCAGGATGCCGGAGAATGACACATAGCCACCGAGTTCGACGCCAGTCGCTGCGAGCGCAGGACCGGAAGAGAAGCAATGCAGCAGGAAGGGAAAGGCGCCATTGCGCTCATGATCATCCCGCAGGATCGCGGCCATGTCATCGTCGGCGCTGCGCGCGTGGATGATCATCGGCAGGCCGGTGATGCGGGCGGCGGCGATATGTTTGCGAAGCCCTTTGGACTGCTGCTCGGGTGTCGCATAGTCATAGTGGTAGTCGAGGCCGACTTCGCCGATCGCCACGCATTTTTCGTATTCGGACAGGCGGACCAGTTCTTCGGTCTCGATATCTTCTTCCTGAGCATGGTTGGGATGGGTGCCGACCGAGCAGAAGACATTCGCATAGGTCTCGGCGACCGCCTTGATGCGCTCGAAACGATGCACCTGCGTCGAGATGGTGATCATCTGCTTGACGCCCGCCGCATCGGCGCGCGCCAGCAGTTCATCCCGTTCCGCATCGAAATCAGGAAAATCGAGATGGCAATGCGTGTCGATCAGCATGCCGTCACGACTCCTTCGGCGGGTAGTATTTCGGGAAGACCGGCTCGGGCTTTGGCAGGTCCACGCCACTCTTCAAGCGGCCGACCTCACCCAGGAAACTGAACTTCCGCTCCACCTCGGGGATCGCCAGCAGGTCGAGCAGCTTTGCGGTCGCAGCCGGCACATAGGGCTGTAACAGGATGCCGATCTGCCGCACCACCTCCACCGTCACGAACAACACGGTTGCCATCCGCACGGTGTCACCGGACTTGGCGAGCGCCCAAGGTGCCTGGGCGGCAAAATAGCCGTTGGCTTCCGAACTCAGCGAGAACACGGCGCTCATCGACTTATGGATCTGCTGGGTTGCCATTTCGGCGCGGCAGACCTCGATCGTCCTGTCGGCCAGCGTCAACAATGCCTCATCCTCAGCGGTGAACGCCGCTGGCTCGGGCAGCTTGCCCTCGAAATTCTTGGCAATCATCGACAGCGAGCGCTGCGCCAGATTGCCGAAATTGTCGGCGAGATCGGCATTGATGCGGTTGGCGATCGCCTCTTCCGAATAGGAGCCGTCCTGGCCGAAGGAAACTTCGCGCAAGAAAAAATGCCGCACCTGGTCGGCGCCGAAATGCTCGACCAGATTAAAGGGATCGACGACATTGCCGACCGACTTCGACATCTTCTCGCCCTTGTTGAGCAAAAAACCGTGGGCAAAGACGCGGCGCGGCACTTCGATGCCTGCCGACATCAGGAAAGCCGGCCAGTAGACGGCGTGGAAGCGGATGATATCCTTGCCGATAATGTGGATCGCCGGCCAGAAATTCCACTTCGGATCGGTCGTGTCGGGATAACCGATGCCGGTGATGTAGTTGGTCAGCGCATCGACCCAGACATACATCACGTGCTTCGAGTCGTTCGGCACCGGGATGCCCCAATCGAAGGTGGTGCGCGAGATCGACAGGTCCTTCAGACCAGATTTGACGAAAGACAATATCTCATTGCGGCGCTCATCCGGGCCGATGAAATCCGGATGCGCCTCGTAGTAATCGAGCAGTTTCTGCTGATAATCGGAGAGGCGGAAGAAATAGCTCTCCTCCTCGACCCATTCGACCGGCGTGCCCTGCGGCCCATAACGGACGCCGTCGCGCACCTCGGTCTCTTCTTCCTGGTAATAGGCCTCGTCGCGCACCGAATACCAGCCGGAATAGCTGTCCTTGTAGATATCGCCCGCCTCGGCCATCTTGACCCAGAGATGCTGCACCGACTCATAGTGGCGCTTTTCCGTGGTGCGGATGAAATCATCGTTCGAACTGTTCAGCGCTTCACCCATGCGGCGGAACTCGGCCGAATTGCGATCGGCGAGCGCACGCGTCTCGATGCCCTCGTTGCGTGCCGTCTGCTGCATCTTCTGGCCATGTTCGTCGGTGCCCGTCAGGAAATAGACCGGCCGGCCGTCGAGCCGCTGGAAGCGCGCCAGTGCATCTGTGGCGATCAGCTCATAAGCATGGCCGATATGCGGCTTGCCGTTGGGGTAGGAGATGGCGGTGGTGATGTAAAATGGCGAATTGTCGGTCATTCGCTATGCCTTTTTTCTTCTGTCTGGCAGGGCTTCTAGCCTATGTGAAGTGACGTGAAAACAATAAGTTTGCATCGCGGGAGAGGAAATCCGCCCAGCGATCGCGGCGCTATGTCCGGGGATCGTTAAGCTGCCGCGCCTTGACACCGAATTGTCACAAAGTATATCCCGCTATCGTGTGGGTGAGGCACAGCGGCAGGACATGATCGTCCGGCGGTGGCCAAGCATGGCGTTTCGTCATGCCTGAAAGGGGCTGAATTGGCGTTTTTGACTTCGTTTAACCCGATCTACTCTATTTCGGGGCTGGTTGTTGGTGCGCTCGTCGGTGTGACCGGGGTTGGTGGCGGATCGCTGATGACGCCGCTGCTCGTGCTGCTCGGCATCCATCCTGCGACGGCCGTCGGTACCGACCTGCTCTATGCGGCGATCACCAAGTCGGTGGGCACTGCCGTGCACGGCACCAACAAGACCGTCAACTGGATGATCGTGCGGTTCCTGGCACTCGGCAGCGTGCCTGCAGCGCTGATCACGCTCTATCTCATGTCCGGCGTCGACCGCAAAAGCATAGCGGCGGTGTCGTTCATCACCTATGCGCTCGGCTGGATGCTGCTGCTGACAGCCGTGCTTCTGCTCTTCCGCAATGTCATCGTCAACAAGGTTGCCGCATGGCGCAGTCACCGGCCGCCGCTCAGCGAAAATACCGTGAAGGTGCTGACCTTTCTGCTGGGCATCACGCTCGGCACGCTGGTGACGCTGACATCGGTCGGCGCAGGAGCTTTGGGCGTCACCGTGCTGCTGGTTCTCTTTCCGCGGCTGCAGATCCGCGATGTCGTCGGTTCCGATATCGTGCATGCGGTGCCGCTAACGCTGGTTGGCGGGCTCGGCTATTGGTACATCGGCGAGATCGACTGGGTGCTGCTTGGCTCGCTACTGATCGGCTCCATCCCGGGCATCATCATCGGCAGCTATCTGTCGCCACGCATGCCGGACAAGGTCATTCGCCCGATCCTTGCGATCACCCTGTCGCTGGTCGCCTGGAAGCTGGTCTATCACTGACCGACCCTAAACCTGCAAGACCAGTTCGCCGAGCGTCGTCAGAACCGTCTGCTTGCGCTCGAGATTATAGGCATCGGCCACGGTAAACCGTTCGGTGATCGCGCTTTGCAGGCGTGACAGATCGAAGGCGCGGCCGACCTTGCCCGCGAAGGCCGCTTCGCGCGCCCGCTCCGCGACAAATACGCTGACGTGATCGACGAAGAAGCTGTAGAGCGTGTCGCTGTCGCGCTGCGAAACTGCGTCGGCCAACCGATGCATCGCCAGGCGCTGCGTCGGCCCAGATTGCGATATCACCTGATCGAAAGCATCGATGATGTCGAGCCCACCGTAATTGACGAGCTTGATCGCCTGCGCGACGCTGCCGCCGGCGAGATCCAGCACCCTGCCCGCAACATTCTGCGGTAATTGAACGCCGAGATGGCCGAGTGCGGCCAGCAAATCATCCTCTGCAAGCGGCCGCACCACCAGCGGCAGGCAGCGCGATCGGATGGTCGGCAGCAATTTGCCCGGAGCGTGCGAGAGCACAAGGAACATGGCCCGCTTCGGCGGCTCTTCCAGCATTTTCAGAATGGCGTTGGCGGCATTGCGGTTGAGCTCGTCGGCGGTGTCGACGATGACGATGCGCCAATTGCCGGTTCCCGATGTCTGCGAGAAGAATTTTCCGGCCCGGCGCACTTCATCGATCGTCGTCGTGGTCTTGAGCTTGCCGGTCTTGGGATCGGTAGGGCGGGTGAGATACAGCAGATTGTGAGAGGCGCCGCCGGCGATCTGCCGGTAGACCGGGGAACTCGGGTCCGGATCGGCAAGCGTGTCGGGTGCGGTGCGGAAATCCGGATGGTTGAGGACATGGTTGGCAAAGCGAAAGGCGAGCGTCGCCTTGCCGATGCCTTCCGGCCCATCGATCAGGATGGCATGGTGCCCCTTGCCCGAGGCATAGGACTGCGCCAGGAAAGCCTGCGCCTGGTCGTGGCCGAACAGCACCGTGTTGGCCGAGGGCGCGATGGCGCCATCAAGCAGCGTCGTCTCCGCTTCCGTGCTCACGCGCTGCCGGTCTCCTTGACCCGGGACGATTGGATCGGCAGCAGCGGCTCGACGATCGAGAATACTTTTTCCGCGATTACCTCCGGCGCGTTCGATGCGTCGACGACGCGGCAGCGTAGCGGCTCCTGGTCGGCGATATCGAGGAATGCCTCGCGGCGCTTCTCATGGGTATCGAGTTCTTCCTTCTCGAACCGGTCGGGAGCAGCGGCCTGCGGCTGGGCTTCTGCGCGGCTGCGGGCGCGTTTCAGGCCTTCGGACGCCGGCAGGTCGAGAATGATCGTACAGTCGGGCATGACGCCGTTGACAGCCACCCGCTCCAGGTTCTGGATGAAGGCCGGCTCGAGATTGCCGGTAATGCCCTGGTAGACGCGTGTCGAATCGAGGAAACGGTCGCAAAGCACGACGGCACCGCTGGCAAGTGCCGGCCGGATGATCTCCTCGACATGATCATTGCGGGCAGCGGCGAACAGCACGGCTTCGACGCGCGTGCCATATTCCTCGGCGGCGCCAGACAGGAGCAGGTGGCGCACAGCTTCGCCGCCGGGCGAGCCGCCCGGTTCGCGGGTGGTGAGCACGTCGACACCCATGCGGCGCAGGCGATCCGCAAGAAGCCGGATCTGGGTGCTTTTGCCGGCACCCTCCCCGCCTTCGAATGTCACAAACAGCCCTTGCTTGGATCGCACCAGTCTATCCCGTTCCACTACTCGCGCCCAATGGCGCCTGCTCTCCGGTCAAAGCCAGAAGAACAGCAACTCCTTTAGCCCGTCAAACGCCTTCGACGTCAGCGTGCCGGTTCCGATGGGCATGGTCGCGTAGACATCGACGTCGCGCAACGGGCGGTCACCCAGGGAAATCGTCATGGTACCGATCTTCTGGTCGTTGCTCACCGGCGCCTTCAGCGGCCATGTATAGGCGATTCTTGCCCGAATTCTGTCCGCGTTGTCCACTGGAATATAAATATCGACGTCATCATGCGCCTTCAACGGCACCGCACCACGGTCGCCGCCGAAGACCGGCGCCTCGGCCACCGCCTCGCCCTTCTTGAACACGGTGTGCCGGGTGAAACTGGTGAAACCCCAGTCCAGCATCTTGCGGGATTCTTCGGTCCGCTCCTTGTCGCTCGAAAGCCCGCCGAGCACCATGAACAGGCGCGTGCCATTGCGCTCGGCAGTGGCGACGATGGCGTAGCCAGCCCCCTCCGCGAAGCCGGTGGCGAAGCCGTCGACGCCGATATTCTGCGAAATCAGTGGATTGCGATTGCGCTGATCGATCTTGTTCCATTCAAACTCTTTTTGCGAATAGAGCTTGAAATAGTCGGGATAGGTCGACTGGATGTGCCGCGCCAGCAGCATCAGGTCGCGAGCCGTCATCTTGTTGGCCGGGTTCGGCAAGCCGTTGGAATTGCCGAAGACGGAATTCTTCAGGCCAAGAACCTTGGCGCGCTTGTTGAGCAGATCCGCAAAAGTGCTTTCCGAACCGGCGAGCCCCTCCGCCAGGATGATGCAGCCGTCATTGGCGAGTTGAACGACGACGCCTTGCAGCAGATCGATGACACGGATATGCGAATTGAGCGCGGCGAACATCGCCGAGGTGCGCGACAATGCGCCGCCGGTGCGCCAGGCATATTCAGATACCTTGTATTCGGTATCTTCTGTGACATGGCCAAGCTTCAACTCGTTGAACACATATTCGGCCGTCGCCAGCTTCTGCAGCGAGGCTGGCGGAAACGGTGTGTCCGGATCCCGGGAGAAGAGAACGGTACCGGTGCTGGCCTCGATCAGCAGCGCCTGTTTCGCCTTGGTATCGAAGGCTGCCGGTGCAGGCTGCGCAACACTTTCGGCTGCGCAGAACACACCGACCAGGAGGCCGACGGCCAACAGAAGCCTCTTCACACGATCCGCCAAGAGTTTTTCCCGAAAGTCTTATTTCGGGATAATGAACGGAAACTATTGCCGCAACAAGACATCGGAATGAATATATCCCGATGTCGGTTAATGTCCTGGGATCAGTTGTCGCTGAGGCCCGGATATTTGCGATAAGCGGCGGCGATGATCGCCTTGGCATTGAGCTTCCGGTGCGGCTTCAGGATTGCCTTGAACGGCGCGTCAGAAGCCGTTGCCGGCTCATCGGCATAGGCCGCGAGCGTGCCGAGGCTTCTGTCGTAAACCTGAGGCCGCTCCATCGGCACGGGGCCGATTTCCGGCAGGACGGCGAATTCGGTGACCTCCTGGATGGCGGTGAAGCCGGCTGGATCCTTGGAGGACTGCAACGCTGTTGCAGTAGACGTCACGTCGAGATCCCGCGTGTAAGTCGTCGACACCGACGGGCGGAACTTTTTCTCGTTGGAGGCGACCATGACGCCGGGGATATCCCCGCCTGGATTGAACTGATGGAAGTGCTCGCCCCGCTTGGTGTAAGACGCCATCAGATAGGCGCTGTCGCGGCCATCCATCCGGGCGCGGCCGACATATTGTACGCGCACCATGGCGGTGCCGCCGCGGTCGACTTCAAGCATCTGCGCGGCCTTGTTGGACAGATCGATAATGCGGCCCGGGTGGTAGGGGCCGCGATCGTTGACGCGCACGATGACCGAATCGCCGGTCGTGAGATTGGTCACCCGGGCGTAGCTCGGCAGAGGGAAGGTGGGATGGGCGGCGGTCAACGAGTATTGATCGTAAATCTCGCCATTCGCCGTCTGCCGTCCATGGAAGGCCGAGCCGTACCAGGAGGCGAGGCCGACCTTGTCATAGCGCCTGTCTTCCTTGGGATAATACCACTTGCCCTTCACCACATAGGGGTCGCCGGTAATATCACGGCCGCCGCCCTTGGGAATGTTACGGCCGTAATAGAGCCGCGGACTGGCCTTGACGCCGTATTCGCTCTCGGAAAAATATTCCTTGCCGTGACGTTTATGAACGACATGACGCGTCTGGGTAGTACCACAGGAAGCGACGGTCGCCGACAGGATGCAGAGGGCAAGCCATTTCGCGCTTCTGCCCCATCGCGCATCAATCTTAATTCTCTTCATTCGCGTCCCGCGCCGCTCGTCTCGTTTTAGTACAAGAGGGGCGCCATCGTCCCACGCGACAGCCCCTCGTTGATCACACTTGGCTAAAGCATGCCAACAACGTGGCTTAAATGCGAACAGAAATGTCACACTGCGGGACATTTCGAAATTTATGGTTTTCAAAGGGTTAATGAGAGAAGTTCAAGTCAATACCCTTGCGCCGGCTAACTATATTCCGGAAGCCTGGCAATCCTCGCCAACGCATCGACACTCCGACGGCATCCACGGCGCGGAGACTGCCTTGACAAATGAGAAATGACGGTACTTTAATCATGCCAGCGTTTTAGGCATCCTAGCCGCCGCCATACATGACTTTGATCGTCAAAGGGCAACACCGCCCCATAATGCCCCAGCTTGCTGGATCGGCGTTATGGGGCTTTTTGTTTTGGATTTGCGCATGCGGGAAGCGGTAAAACTGGGTATCCTCTATTCAACCACCGGGCCTTACGGCTCGCTGGGGCGGGATGCGCGCGACGGGGCGGAGTTTGCCTTCAGCGACTATCGTCTGCGGGGCGGCGGCGCGATCGAGCCGGTGTTCTTCGATCCGCATGCCGATCTCGCGGCTTACGTCGAGGGAGCGCGCAGGCTGATCCGCGAACATGGCTGCCGGCATATCATCGGCACGATCACCTCCGCGGCCCGCAAGGAAGTCATTCCGCTGGTCGAGAAATATGACGGCCTGCTCTGGTATATGTGCCCCTATGAGGGTTTCGAGGCCAACGAGAACGTCATCTATATCGGCGGCACGCCCAACCAGCATCTGATCCCGCTGTTCGAGCATCTGATCCCGCGCTATGGCGCGCATCCCTATCTGGTTGGCGCCAATTATGTCTGGGGCTGGGAGATGAACCGGCTGGCGCGCGAACTGGTCACCAATGCCGGCGGTTCGGTGCTCGGCGAACGCTACCTGCCGCTCGAGGAAACCGCGGTGGAGCGCATTGTCGCCGATATAGAAGAGAAGCGCCCGAGCTTCATCCTCAACAACCTGATCGGCCCATCGAGCTACGCCTTCCTGGCTGCCATGCATGCGCTGGGACAGCGCGATTCCGCATTCCTGCCGGAAAATTGCCCGATCGCCAGCTGCGACCTGACCGAATGCGAACTCGACAACATTGAAACCGGTGCAGCCACAGGTCAATTGTGCGCGCTCCCCTATGTCGACAGCCTCGACACGCAGGAGAACCGGGCGTTCAAGGCCCGCCTCGAGGCCTGGAGCGCGGGGCCGCGCCGGGTGTCGAGCATGTTCGCCAGCGCTTACGCAGCCGTGACGCTCTGCATCGAAGCGATCGAAGCCGGAGACAGCGATGAGCCGGCTGTGGTGCGCCGTGAAGTTCTGGCGCGTTCCTGGCCGTCCGTGCTTGGCAATATCGTCATCGATCCGGCAACCAACCATGCGGCCCTGCCCTTCCATCTCGGCCGCATCAATAACGGACCGGGCTTCGATGTGATAGTATCCAGGCCGGCCTCGGCGGCGGATCCCTATCTGACCGGCGCCGGTCAAAAGCCCGCGCCGTGGCTCAGGGTGGTGTCATGATCGCCAATACGCCCAATTTCACCGGCTGGCACGCCGTCATCCTTGCCGAAGAGGATGGCAATACCGATCGTCTGCGCCGCCAGCTCGGCCTGCTTGGCCTCAAGGTCGAATGCCAGTGGAAGCCGCTGACGAATGCCGAGGCGCTCGACCTTGTCTTCGTCGATGCCGACCAGGGTTGGGACGAATTGCTGCCCTGGAGCGGCGACCGCCCATCATGCCCAGTCGTCGCCTTGCTCGGATCCGAAGCGCCGGGGCGCATTGCCTGGGCGCTGCGCCAGGGCGCCGGCGCGATCATCCCCAAACCGGTCGCTGCCTCGGCAGTCTACCCGGCCCTGGTGCTTRCGGTTTCCGTACACCAGGAAAGGATAGAGGCGGAGCGGCGCATTGCCCATCTCGAGGAACGGCTGCGGCTGCGGCCCATCGTCCATGCGGCTGTCACCAAGCTGAAGGCCGAACGCCGCATCGACGATGAGCGCGCCTATGCCATCCTGCGCGACTGCGCCATGCGCCGGCGGCTGACCATCGAGCAGATCGCCGCCTCCTTCCTCGGCGGTTCCGAACCCTTGCGCGAGGTCGGCTGATGCGGGTTTTCAAGGAGATCTTTCGCCAGCCGACCGCGCTTTTCGGCCTGATCATCGTGGTCGCCGTGCTGGTCCTGGCGATCGCAGCACCCTGGCTCGCGCCCTTCGATCCCAACAACCAGATGTTCGATGGCCTGACGGAGGAAGGCGCACCGATACCGCCAGGCGCCAAATTCCTGTTCGGCACCGATACGCTCGGCCGTGACCTGTTCTCGCGGCTCCTGTTCGGCGCCCGCACCTCGCTGATCATCGGCCTGGTCGCCAATGGCGTCGCTGTCGCCATCGGTCTGCTCGTCGGCATTGTCGCCGGCTATATGCGCGGCCTTTTCGGCACCATCCTGATGCGTTTTACCGACCTGATGATGGCCTTTCCGGCGCTGCTGCTCGCCATTGTGCTGGCGGCCCTGCTAAAACCCAGCCTGTGGATCGTCGCCATGGTGATCGCCCTGGTCAACTGGGTGCAGGTGGCACGCATCGTCTATACCGAGACGCGCGGACTGGTGGAGCGGGACTTCATCATGGCCGAGCGTTCGCTCGGCGCCGGCCATGGCCGCATTCTCTTCCTGCATATCCTGCCGCATCTTTTTCCGACAGCGATCGTCTGGGGCACGCTCGGCATTGCCACCACCGTCTTGCTCGAAGCCACCTTGTCCTTCCTCGGCGTCGGCGTGCAGCCGCCGGAACCGTCCTGGGGCAATATCATCTTCGAGAGCCAGAGCTATTTCCAGGATGCGCCCTGGCTGGTCTTCATTCCCGGCGCGATCATTCTCTTGACCGCACTCGCTTTCAACCTGGTGGGGGATGCGCTACGCGACATCCTCGATCCCACCCAGCGCGGGAGGGGCTGATGGGTCTGATCATCCTTCGCCGTCTCGGCCAGTCGATCCTCATCCTGCTCGGCGTCGCAGCCATCACCTTCCTGCTGCTCTATGCGCTGCCGGCCGATCCCGCCGTGCTGATCGCCGGTCGCAGCGCCACACCGCAGATGGTGGCCAACGTGCGCCACGAACTCGGCCTCGACCAGCCCTTGGTCATGCAGTTCCTGCATTATCTCGGCAACCTGCTGCATGGCGATCTCGGGCGCTCCTACACCCAGCGCACCGACGTGCTGCCGCTGATCATCGCCCGTCTGCCGGCAACATTAACGCTGATGGTGGCTGGCATCTTCATGGAAGTGGTGATCGGCGTGACATTCGGCACGATCGCAGCCGTCCGCCGCGGTGGATTTGTCGACCGGGTGGTGATGGTCGCCTCGTTCGCCGGAACCTCTGCGCCGCAATTCATCGTAGCACTGCTCATACTCTATCTGTTCGCAGCGACGCTGAACTGGTTCCCGATGTCAGGCTATGGCGGCTTCTCGCATCTGGTGCTGCCCGCGGTCACGCTCGGCCTTTGCGGCGCCGGCTGGTATGCGCGCATGGTGCGCTCCTCGATGATCGAGGTGCTGAACCAGGATTATGTCCGCACTGCCCGCGCCAAAGGCCTGTCGTCGGCGCGTGTCATCCTGCGCCATGCATTGCCCAACGGCATCCTGCCGATCATCGCCATGATCGGCATCGATATCGGCCAGTTCATGGGCGGTGTCGTGGTTGTCGAGGCGGTCTATGGCTGGCCGGGGATCGGTCAGCTCGCCTGGCAGGCCATCCAGCAGGTCGACATTCCAATCATCATGGGCGTCACCATCATGTCGGCGCTCGCCATCGTCATCGGCAACCTGCTGGCCGACATCGTCGCCCCCGTCATCGATCCGCGCATCCGCGCGCAATAAGCAAAGAGGAGAACGTCATGACCAGACCCTTTCTGACGCAAGCGGCTTTGGCCGCCATGCTGGCGACGAGCGCGCTCGTGCCGGCGATGGTCCAGGCGGCCGAAAAGCCGCTCAAGGGCGCCACCATCACGGTGACCTATAAGGACGACATTGCGACGCTCGACCCCGCCATCGGCTACGACTGGCAGAACTGGTCGATGATCAACGCGATGTTCTCGCGTCTGGTCGATTATGATCCGGGCGGTACGGTGGTGAAGCCGTCGCTGGCCGAAAGTTTCACCGTCTCCGACGACGGCAAGGTCTATACGTTCAAGCTGCACAAGGGCGTGAAATTCACCAATGGCCGCGAAGTGAAGGCCGCCGACGTGAAATATTCGCTTGAGCGTACCGTCAATCCGAAGACCCAGAGCCCGGGCGCCAGCTTCTACCATTCGATCGTCGGCTACGACGATGTGGCGGGCGGCAAGAAGACTGACCTTTCGGGCCTCAAGGTGGTCGATGACGACACGGTGGAGTTCACGCTCAGCCAGCCGGACGCGACTTTCCTCAACTGCCTGGCGCTGAATTTCGCCTCGGTCGTGCCGAAGGAAGCCGTCGACGCCGCCGCCGGCGATTTCGGCAAGAAGCCGATCGGCTCAGGCGCCTTCACCCTCAAGGAATGGACCGTCGGCCAACGTCTGGTCTTCGCCCGCAACCCGGATTATTTCGTCAAGGACCGGCCGAAGATCGACGGCTATACGATCGAGATCGGCCAGGAGCCGCTGGTGGCGCTGCTGCGCCTGCAGAAGGGCGAGGTCGACATTGCCGGCGACGGCATTCCGCCGGCCAAATATCTGGAAATGAAGAAGTCGCCCGACTTCAAGGGGATGATAGTCGACCGCCAGCAGCTCGAAACCAGCTATGTGACGATCAACACCCAGGTCAAGCCGCTCGACAATACCAAGGTTCGCCAGGCGCTCAACATGGCGATCAACAAGGACCGCATCGTCCGCATCATCAATGGCCGCGCCATTCCTGCCAACCAGGTATTGCCGCCGCTGATGCCGGGCTATGACAAGTCCTACAAGGGCTATGCCTTCGATGTGAAGAAGGCCAAGGCGCTGCTCGCCGAGGCCGGCCTGAAGGACGGCTTCTCGACCACGCTCTACACCTCCAACACCGACCCGCAGCCGCGCATCGCCCAGGCGATCCAGCAGGACCTGGCCGCGATCGGCGTCAAGGTCGAGCTCAAGGCGCTCGCAAATCCGAACGTGATCGCCGCCGGCGGCACGCAGGGCCAGGCGCCGCTCACCTGGTCGGGCGGGCTCGGCTGGATCGCTGACTTCCCGGATCCGTCGGATTTCTATGGACCGATTCTGTCCTGCGGCAGCGCTTCGGCCGGCGGCTGGAACTGGTCGTGGTATTGCAACAAGGACATCGAGCCGAAGGCCAAGGCGGCGGACGCCCTGCCGGTGCCGGCCAAGGCGAAAGAGCGCAACGAGGCCTGGGCGAAGATCTTTACCGAGATCCAGTCCAAGGATGCACCGTGGATTCCCGTGTTCAACGAACGCCGCGTCGTCGCCAAGGCCAAGCGCATGGGCGGCCCGGACGAGATCTACATCGATCCGACCCGCGTCATCGATTACGAAGCGGTGTTCGTGAAGCAATAAGCGGGGTGCCTGTGCCCCTCACCCTAACCCTCTCCCTGTAAAACGGGGAGAGGGAATCCGCTCCGAATTTGTCGCACTCTAGCACCTCATCGAGGTCAAATGTGGCATGCGACGGCGCCCCGAGTCCCTTCTCTCCGCCTGCGGGGAGAAGGTGGCGGCAGCCGGATGAGGGGCAGACACCAAACATTTCCGGAGAATCCCCATGTGCATCGCCTGCAACCACACCATCCACCGCGCCAAGCATCATTTCGGCTGGAACCGCGACTTCGAGCCCGCGCTCGTCGCAAAGCCTGGCGAGACGATCCATTTCGAATGCCTGGATTCCTCCGGCGGCCAACTCGGACGCGATTCCAAGGTGGAGGCGCTCAACACGCTCGATTTCGGCAAGATCAACCCGGTCACCGGTCCGGTCTATGTCGAGGGCGCGCAGCCCGGCGACGCGCTGAAGGTGACGCTTCGAAAATTCATCCCATCGGGCGTCGGCTGGACGGCTAATATCCCCGGTTTCGGCCTGCTTGCCGACCAGTTCAAAGAGCCGGCGCTGCATATCTGGACCTATGACAGCAATTCCATGGCGCCAGCCCTCTACGGCCCGGGCGGCAAGGTGCCGCTGAAACCGTTCGCCGGCACGATCGGCAATGCCCCGGCCGCGCCCGGCCTGCATTCCGTTGTGCCGCCGCGCAATGTCGGCGGCAATCTCGATATTCGCGACCTTACCGCCGGTGTCTCGCTCTACCTGCCGGTCGAGGTCGAGGGCGCACTGTTCTCGATCGGCGACACGCACGCCGCCCAGGGCGACGGCGAGGTCTGCGGCACCGCCATCGAAAGCCAGATGGAAGTCGAGGCAACGATCGAACTCGTCAAGGATGCGCGCCTCAAGAGCCCGCGCTTCACCACCACGGAGCCAGTCACCCGCCATCTCGACGCCGCCGGCTACGAGGTGACCACCGGTGTCGGCCCCGACCTGATGACAGGCGCCAAGGAAGCAGTGGCCCGCATGATCGACCTGCTCACCGCCGAGCACGGCTATAGCGCCGTCGACGCTTATCTGCTCTGCTCGGTCTGCGGCGATCTCAGGATCAGCGAAATCGTCGACATGCCCAATTGGGTCGTCTCGTTCTACTTCCCGAGGATCGTGTTCGCGTGAATGAAGCCCAAAATGCCGGCGCGCCGGTGCTGAGTGTCGAAAATCTCAGCGTCGACGCCCGCACGCCGCAGGGGCTGAAGCCCGTGCTCCAGGACGTCAGTTTTTCGCTCGGCGCCGGTGAAACATTGTGCCTGGCCGGCGAATCCGGCTCGGGCAAGTCGGTGACCTCGMTGTCGATCATGGGCCTCTTGCCCAAAACATCGCTCAGGGTGACCGCCGGCAGCATCAAGCTGGGCGACCGCGAGCTGACGAAGCTCTCCAACCGCGCTATGCGCCACGTTCGCGGCGGCGACATCGCCATGGTCTTCCAGGAGCCAATGACGTCGCTCAACCCGGTGATGACCATTGGCAAGCAGCTGACCGAGGCGATTCGCGAGCACCAGGATGCCAGCAATGCCGAAACCATCGCACGGCAGATGCTGGAAGCGGTACATATGACCGAACCGGCGCGGCGCCTGACGCAATATCCGCATGAGCTCTCGGGCGGCATGCGCCAGCGCGTGATGATCGCCATGGCGCTTTCCTGCCGGCCGAAAGTGCTGATTGCCGACGAACCGACCACGGCGCTCGACGTCACCGTGCAGGCGCAGATCCTGACGCTGATGCGCGAGTTGCGCCGCGAATTCGGCACGTCGATCCTGATGATCACCCATGACATGGGTGTGGTCGCTGAAATGGCCGACCGAGTCGCCATCATGCAAAACGGCCGTATTGTCGAACTCGGCAATGTCATCGATATTTTCGAGCACCCGAGGGAGCTCTACACACGCCAATTGCTGGCGGCCGTGCCGAGGCTCGGCGCCTATGCCGGCACCGATGGCCCGCCGACGGTTTGCGCCAAGCCGGCAGAGCCGCGGGAGCCGAAATCGGTGCTCGAAGTCAAGGATCTGACCGTCACCTATGGCACAAAATCCGGCTGGTTCGGAATGTCGAAGACGGCGCAGCCGACAGTCAAGTCCATTTCCTTCTCGATCCAGGCGGGGCAGACTCTCGGCCTGGTCGGCGAAAGCGGCTCCGGCAAGTCGACGACCGGCAAGGCCGTGCTCAATCTCATCCCCTTCTCCGGCAGCGTCAGGCTTGATGGCGCCGAGATCGGCGGGCTCGGCCAGACAGCCATGCGGCCGATCCGCCGTTCTGCACAGATGATCTTCCAGGATCCCTATGCCTCGCTCGATCCGCGCATGAGCGTCGGCAAGGCGATCGCCGAACCCATGGTCATCCATGGCATCGGCAATGCCGGGGAACGGCAGGATCGCGTGGCAGCCCTTCTCCAGCGTGTCGGGCTGACCGCCGATGCCGCCAACCGTTACCCGCACGAATTCTCCGGCGGCCAACGGCAGCGCATCTGCATTGCCCGCGCACTAACGCTCGAACCGACGCTGATCGTCGCCGATGAAAGCGTTGCGGCCCTCGACGTCTCCGTCCGCGCCCGGGTGCTCGACCTGATGCTGGAACTGCAGGAGCAGATGGGGCTCTCCTATCTGTTCATCTCGCACGACATGGCGGTGATCGAGAAGATGTCCCACCACGTGGCGGTGATGCGCGGCGGTCAGATCGTCGAAATGGGCACACGCCGGGAGGTCTTCGAACAGCCGGGGGATAGCTACACCAAGGACCTGATGCAGGCGGTGCCGATCCCCGATCCTCGCCGCTATCGTCTACGCGCTACGGCGTGAACGCCCGGAACGGGCCAGTTGTCGATCGAGCCGGGCGTAGCGATGCCGTGGAGATTCAATCCGCCTCCCGGTCTTCTTCAAATTCGACATTTGTCTCGCGCCTGGCGATGGATTGGACAAGGCTGAGTAAATGCCCACGAATTTTAGCATCTGGAATAGAGTGAAACGCCTTCGCGAGCGCGTGACCCTGACGGGTCATCAATATCTTCGGTTGAAAATTGTCGTTGATTGATGCGGGAGACTGGGTGCCATCGAAGAAGATGCGGACGTCGGCGCCGAGAATGTTGGCGATCTGCACCAAACGGCTTGCGCTGACGCGGTTGGTTCCCTTTTCGTATTTTTGAACCTGCTGAAACGTCACCCCAATACCTGTCGCCAGTTGGCTTTGTGAAATGTCTCGCTCGATCCGGAGACTGCGAATTTTCTGGCCAACAAGAATATCGACGGGTTCGGGCATAGGCGGTCGCTCCTCTGGAAACACCACGGCTGCACTTGCAAGATACAGTCCTGCACGCATCAACCTATAGCGGAGCGACCGCTTTCAAGCAACTGATTGGCGTGCGCTACGCTGTCGCTGCCAGCTTTTTTCTCGCCCTTCCGCCACGCTTGGCATCCAGCTTCTCGCTGAGCTCCTGCAGCACGACACTCAGCAGGTACTCCACGAACTCGTCACCAGTCTGCTGGGCCAGTTGAAAGGCCAGGAGCGTATGAGAATAAACCAACTTGTAGTCTTCGATTTCCCCGGACATGGATTCATCTCWCCCTTCTGCTTATGCTGCTTCCGCGACCATGTGTGTCGTGACCGAGACGGCCGGCATCATCCTGCGATAGAGCGGCAGATCGACACCGAGAGCGGCACGCATCCTGACCAGCACTCTGTCAGACACCTCGAAAGCCCCGCAGCAAACAGGATGCTTGCCGTATCCATCGGCGCGGCCGAGCTCTTCGACGTCGGCGCCGGCCCGGCGATAGACGCGCTTGAGCTGGGGTTCATAGTTGGAAATCATCGTGTGGATGCCATGGGCAAGCGCGCACTCGCAGAGCGCGAGAAGCATCAGACAGAAGGCCCGACCCGCATCGATCGATGGAAAGGTCCGCGCGACAAGCCCCTCGTCGACGCACATGCGCGTTCCTTCCCAGATCCCCGGCGCGATCAGATTGACGTCGTCGGAGAAGGTGCGCCGGAACACGTCATAAAGCAGCGTTGGTCCGGTGGTCGGCATGAGACGCAGGCCGCCGTAGAGCACCTCCGCCTTTTCGTCGCACCAGACCAGGTAGACCGGCCTGTACTCATCATATGCGTCGCGCTCGTARTCGCCGACGACAGGGACATTCCACTGAAGCTGGTCGGCGAAGACGCGCTTACGGAGACGGAACAATTGATCGATCAGCCCCGCATGCTTGGCATACTCATGTGATTGAATCGTAATAAACATTTTCGTTCCCCTCGGCTCTGGTTGCCGAGGAAAACATGCGCTTTTTTAGTGCTTTCTGAAATTCCCCACGATTGGCTAGCCCTTTTGGGTACCCTCTTAAGTGGGTATCACGGATTGATCATCCTGAGCTTGATCGCCTTGGTCACGGCTTCCGCAATGGTGCTGCAGACGAGCTTGTGCCGCGCAGACTTTAGGTAAGCCTTTGTCGTATGTTCGGAGAGATCGAGGAGCCGGGCAATCTCCTTCGCCTCCTTGCCCCGCGCCGTCCAGGTGAGGCATTCGAGTTCACGGCGGCCGAGTTGCGGCAACGGATCGTTCTCACCGTGCAATTCGTAGATTGCCTTGCGATGAATGAGATTGGCCAGTTCCGCCCAATTCTCGCGATGCGCCTGCACCACGCGGTTCCAATCGTCGCCGGCAACTGCGCTGTTGATGGAAAACAGCGCCCGTCTGCCATGGCGGTCGGTCACCGGAATGGAATATCCCGCCGGTCCAACGCCGTGCTGGATTGCGTCAACCATCAATTCGTAGGCAGCGGGCGATACCTCGACCTCCGACCAATCGAAAGGAAGCTGGCGCGCAAAACCTTCTTTTACAATGGGATCAATCTTCACATAGTCCCGGAGCAAGTATCGCGCCACCCATTCATCGCGGTAGGTCGTGCGAACGAACGGTGCGTCGACATTGCCTGAAATCGTTTGCGCCAGATGATAGGTAACGTTGGCAACACCATACTTTTCCTTAAATAGATGTATTGCCTTATCAACATTAGCGCTGGCTTCAATCAACTTGAAAGCCTGCCGAAACACTTCAATCCCTATATCGTCAACCATCGATGCCCCCAGACGATTGCAAGTTATCAGACGCTTTTTTTCTCAACTTTGCAAGTGCCGATACCCCCTTTAGAGGGTATCGACCGGAATTGCGACGGCTGGTAGGCTGGGGAGATGAACTGCTGCTCCGAGTGAAATCCCAGTGAGAGCAGCGGAATCAAATCGTGGACGTGTTGCCGACATGGATGTTGCCGACGAACTGAGAAATCAGGCCTGTGACACTCTGATCGAGATTTACAGCGACATGGCAGCCGCTGAGGCATTGACGCGCGCGATGATCAAGGAGCGCGCCGGCGAACGCGAGGAAGCGCAGATGTGGTGCGAGGTGTATGTCCGCATCTGCCGGTACGAGGAAGGCATTCCAGCTGAGATTGTCAGGATTTGATACCGCTTTACTCCTATCCGTGATCCCTGCGACGCTGCGCATGGCTTCGGGTAACAAAACCAGTCCGGTCGCGACATCCACCGATCACGGAGAACGACTCGGTAGCGGTGGAGTCTGTGGGTATTTTTGTCTTGCCGCGTTGTTTAGCGATAACCGTGATTACAGCTCTGCAGACATCATGCAGAAAACAATGAGGCGCCGTAAATTACAAAAACAATATCAAATACTTGGCGGATGGGGTGGGATTCGAACCCACGGTACGGCTTCCCGCACGCCGGTTTTCAAGACCGGTTCCTTAAACCACTCGGACACCCATCCAAACAGTTGAATTCGTTGGCATTTAGACGTAAAGCAAAAGCCGAAAATTGGCGTTTGCTACCGAATTGGTACCGAATTCACTTGTCTACCGGCTTCTTAGCAGCTTTGATTGTGGCGTCAATACGCCTGCCACGAATGGCGCGGCGGTCTAGGTTGGCAGCGCGGCGGTCCGAACGTTCGGATACTCGTTCGGGCTAATCGGAAAGAAGATTAGCAGGAGCGACGAGACCGCGTCATCGGTTCGAAGTCGCCGGGCTTTCGTCATATGCCCACGCTGAGGATGCCAAACGAAAATCCCTTGCCTCAAACCTACATTTTCGCGCCTGGGATCACTAGGATAGTTGGATTAGCCTGACGCGTAATCGTGGTAGTCGTGGTCGTGGTTGACTTAGCGGGCTGCGTAACGGTTGGCTGTCCATGGACGTTGTTCGCCGGAGTTGTTGTTGCTGGCTTGGTCACGGTCGTAGTCACGGACGCAAGTTGCAAAGTTGACGCTTCCAGGACGGCAAGTGCGAAATCGCTATAGTCCTTGCGATTATCTGACCAAAGAGCGTGCTTCCCGAATTTGCCAAGCGGAACACAATCTGGCCCGCATATTTCTGGGCGATCACTGGCACTGTAGAAAAACCATCGATGTGTGGGAGGATGATTGACGAGCGTTTTTAGATCGGCTGGCTTCAGCGGTTCACCTTCGATTGCGTTTGCGTACAAGTCCCTCATTACCTGTATAGCCTTCGGAGAAGTGGTGACGGACGCAAGGGTGGAAATGCCGCTCGAAAAACCGCCTAATGTTAGAGTTGCCGCGTTGGTATGATCGCTAACGGTGTCAGATCGCCCAAGAGCCAACATTCCAGCACTCGTGGTAGCAATGGTCGTTGGGCCATACAGAACCAATGTCGGTACAGCGTAAGGCTCATCGACAGAGCGTGAAAGTTGCGCTTTGATTTGGTCATATTCCGAGTCCGCCGCTTTGTCCTCAAAGCTTCTTATTACGCCTGAGTTCCTATCCGCGGTGCAAGACGCCAATGCGGCCAACATAGCCGCCGCCAGAATCGCTTTGGTTGTTTTCATCACGCCCCCCCCAACTTCCCAGACAGCAAACTCTAGGGTGTAATCATGAAGAGTCGAGTCAAATAGTAGTCGCCTCCGGCGCTGTGACAATTTGTCGTGTGACCCAACGGATGGCATTGAAATTGGAGATGGCCATGCGCGACACAATAGACGAGGCAGCTTCGTTGACCGCGCTGTCGCTCCCTCACCAAGAGCCGATAGAACTGGAATTCGCCCACGACCATGCCGCTCAGGGAATGGGTGGTTCCGGCGCGCCCGTGCAAGTCGTTGTTCTATGGCTGAATGGCCGCACTCTCGTCTATCCGGCGAGGTTGCCTGATGGCTTCCCCTTACGCTGCGCCGTGGGCGTCCGAGGACACTGTCAGCCCGCAGGATTGCGTTGCCTGGCTGAGAGCGAAGATTGCCCCGCCACCAGCGCCAGAAGAGTCGGCCGAAATCGATGGCAAATGAAGTTTGATCTTGAAGAAGCCCAGATGATCAATCCGTATTGCATTTGATGCTGTCGATCATCATTGCTGATGTCGAAACCCAGCCCTCACCGAATTTCGTTTTGACGTGCCAGCGAGTTTTGGATTTACCCAGGATCTTAGCTCCGGCATGGTCTGGCAAATCAGTGCAGGACATCTGTTTCTGGTCGCAGACAGGTGAACCCATTTTCACCCAGCAATCCATTTGATTGGTGGACGTGCATAGCGTGCGGACGCATTTGTCAAACTTCACGGCATGGGCATAGGCCGACGTAGAGCAACTGAAAACAACGCAGGTGGCAAGAGCTGTCGGTAGCTTCAAGGCGGCCTCCTCCGGGACACGATGGACGAAAACCTAGCTGGAACACTGACATAGTGCAAGGCAACGTGGTTGTGATCGGCAGTGGGAACGCGCACGAGCGACATTCCTTGCCCGGCCCGAGAACCAATTCTGTGAACGCTGCAAATCGATCGGCTTGCTGAACACCGGTCACCTCCGTCCGGACGGCTCACCTCAGACGAACACGCACCGCATGCATCTGGTTGCCTACCACCATGTACCGCAGCGAGGCGACAGGCGATTGTTCTGGAACGAAACGAATTGGGAAGTCGCCTGCCCAGATCACCATGACATCCGAATTCAGCAGGAGGAAAGCGGCACGTTCAAGACCAGCACAGACAGYAACGGCCGACCGCTTGATCCTACTCATCCGTGGAACAGTGGGGTTGTTTGACGTTGCGAACTACCTGCATTTCGACGCAAAAACGTCATATGCCCTATCTCGTGTTACGTGGCCTAACCGCAAATCTGCTCAGGCTCGCCCCGGGCAAGGATTCCATCAATCTCAAGCGCAAAACCGCAAACTGGGATGACAAATATCTGCCAGCCGTAATCCGAGGAAATTAACTCACCCGATTGCCCAACGGCATCCGCCTGCATTCCAGGAAACATGTGCGAATAGAGGCGTGACGCGGCAGGCGACTGTTCCAAAATTCCCGCCTTCATCAAGCTAGGTGAGCCGCGCACCGGAGAGAGATAGCAATTCGCTATCCACGTTCTCCAGCCGCGTTTGACAATATCGCCACAGTCATCGCTCATGTTTCCTCGGCAACCGAGGAGCAGCCATGAGCAAGCCCGATACCGGAGTGAACGCCGATCTCAATGGTGCCGTCGCCTTCAATGCCGACAGCGAATGGAACGAGCGGGTCGATTTCGCGCCGCTGGTCAGGAACTCCGCCAAGATCATCAAGGAAATCTCGCCGGATACCGGGCTGCATCCCGATTTCGGCTCCGGTCTCTGGGATGGCCAGCCGATCGGCATTCCCTATATCGTCGTGCCGGAAGGCGAGACGCTGACGAAATTCGTCGACACGCTCTGGCCCAATGAAGGCGACAAGGGTCCCTTCCCGATTCCACCGGATGCGCCGGTCGAAGGCGGCGGCGATCGGCATGTGATTGTCGTGCAGCTCGACAGTTCGGCACCGAACGGGCTCGGAAAGCTCTATGAACTCTATAACGCACACTGGAACGGCCATGCCTGGACCGGTCAGTCGGCCGTGTTCGACCTGCAGGGCGGCGACCATCAGCGGCCGGATGGCTGGACGTCGGCCGACGCGGCCGGCCTGCCGATCTTCCCTGGCCTGGTGCGCTACGACGACGTAAAGAATGCCGTTGCCGACGATGCGACGCTCGGGCACGCCCTGCGCTTCACGCTCAGCCAGGCGCTGACGGCGATGAAGGCGGTGGGTGCGGCGAGCCATTGGGCCGATGATATTGATGGACCGGCGCCGTTCGGCATGCATGTGCGGCTCAGGGCCGACTTTCCAGTGCCGGCGGATGCCAGTCCCGAAGTCAAGGTGATCATCAACACGCTCAAGGAATATGGCATGATCCTGGCCGATAACGGCTCGGATTGGTATGTTTCCGGCACGCCCGACAAGCATTGGGACAATGATGCGCTGCATGTGCTCGGCCAGGTCCAGGGCGGCGATTTCCAGGTGGTCGACAATTCCAAGATCGGCGTCGTGTACATCGGCCATGAGACCAGTGATACGATCGATGGCAACGATCGCCGCAACACGATGTTCGGCGATGCGGGCCATGACAGGATTTCAGGTGAAGGCGGCAAGGACAGGCTGACAGGCTGGACCGGCGACGACGTGCTTTCGGGCGGCGGGCAATCCGACACCTTTGTGTTCCAACAACACTGGGGCAAATCGGCGCGGACGGAAAATCTCGGCAATGACGAGATCACCGATTTCACCGCCAAGGGCAGCCAGCACGATGTCATCGCCATCGACAAGGCCTTTGGCATCCAAAGTTTCGATCAATTGCTGGATGCGACACAAGCGCATGATGGCGACGCGATGATCCGCCTCAACGGGCATTCGTCGATCACGCTCGACGGCGTCGATCCAGCGGGCCTGAGCGCCAAGGATTTCCACTTCGTCTAACCGGCCGCATTGGTCGGCGACTGGAAGAACTGGCGCATTGCCAGCGATACAGCGTCGATGTCATCGATCGGCGTTTCCTCGCATGCCATCGCGCGAGGCGGCAGGTCGACCTGGAAGGCGCTGCTCGCCTGATACTGCTGGACGGCCTGATCGGCCTTGCCCGCGACGGGCGATTGATCTCTCGACATGGATGATCTCCAAAGAGCTTTTGCTCCATGCAACGTTGCCGTCGGGGCCTCGGTTCCCTTTGGTCTGGTTCAAGAGGTGATATAGCTGACCCGACTATAGATGACTAAAATAGTCATCTTTTTGATGCGCGATTTGTTGACTATTTTTATCATATTTTATAGAACGCCGGTGCGCTCGGCAGGCAGACGGTTACACTTCGCCCTTTCCGAGCCAGGGGCATGACTTCAAAAGCCAGGCAGCCGGCATCTACAGATCGACCGCACCGAGCCAGTTCGACATCCCGCACATCCCTTCACCACCGCCAGGCCCTCCTGGCGGACCAATGCGCTTGTCCAAACGGGCCGACACGACCGGACGCAAACCCGGCATTGCAAGGAGAGAAACCAATGGCTGACGACATGATCACGATCGACGCGTCCGCGCTTTCGTCGTTCGACTATTCGACTTACATCTACAATTACTTTTCAAGCGAGAATGTCGGCACGACCAAAGGCGCGTCCACTTATTATGGCGGCACCTATACGCAGGGCTTCGGCTATTTTAACGGCACGGAAGTCGGCTTCCGCTACACCACCGATCCGGCCAACACCTCTCAGGTGCTGCTGCAGGGCTCGGGCATCGCCTATGACGGCATCTATAACCAGGGACACGGTATTTCCGGCAATGTCGACGGCTTCACCCTCGGCTCCTATGACGAGAACACGACCTATAGCCAGGACGATACGGCGGGTACGCGCAGCGAACTCGAGGGTGTGATCAAGGGCCTCGTCGTCTCCGGTCTCGACTATAGCGCCGCGGTCGGCACGGGTACCGGCGCCGACAATCTGGTCAACACGATCTATTACGCTTTGCAGAAGGCCAATACGATCGTCGATCTCGATAGCGACGGCACCAGCGGCCAGGAATATGTCGACCAGATCTATGCGCTGCTATCGCAGAAGGCGCAGCATTTCATCGGCTCGTCAGGCGCCGACAACTATACCGGCACGGAGTTCGGCGACCTGATCGAGGGCGGTGCCGGCACCGATACGCTGGCGGGCGGCGCGGGCGACGACACCTATGTCGTCACCGACGCCGACAATGTCATCGTCGAAGAGACGGATGGCGGCAACGACACGATCAAGACGGCGCTCAGCCATTGGCAGATGGCCGACAATGTCGAAAATCTGATCCAGACCGGCGACGCCGGCCAGTGGAGCTATGGCACGGCCACGTCCAATACGATGACGGCCAATGACAATGGCGGCGTGCTCTACGGCATGGGCGGCGGCGACACGTTGAATGGCGGCGCCGGCGACGACGAACTGCATGCCATGGGCTTTACCGATGATGGCGCCAGCGACGTTCTGAACGGCGATGCAGGCAACGACCTGCTCGATGGCGGCGCAGGCGCCGACACCATGACCGGCGGCACCGGCAATGACACCTATGTCGTCGATAGCGCAGACGACACGGTGATCGAGAATGACGGCGAAGGGACTGACACGATCGAAACGGCGTTCAATCACTACCAGATCGCCGCCAATGTCGAGAACCTGCTGCAGACCGGCGAGGCCGGCCAGTTCAGCTACGGCAACGCGCTTGGCAACACGATGACTGCCAATGAAAATGGCGGCGTGCTTCTGGGCCTGGGCGGCTCGGACACGCTGATCGGCGCGGCGGGCGACGACCAGCTGTTCGGCAATGGCGACATGGATGATGGCAAGGCAGACGTGATGCAGGGCAATGCCGGCAATGACCAGCTGACCGGCGGCACGGGCAACGACACGCTCGGTGGCGGCACCGGCACGGACACCATGGTCGGCGGCGGCGGCAATGACAGCTATTTCGTCGACAACAAGAAAGATGTCGTCACTGAAGTCGATGGCGGCGGTACCGACAAGGTCAGCGCCGCGATCAATTACAAGCTGGGTGATTTCGTCGAAAAGCTCGTTCTCACCGGCAGCGACGATCTCAAAGGCAGCGGCAATGCGCTCGACAACGTGCTCGACGGCAACGGCGGCAGCAATGTGCTGAAGGGTCTCGACGGCGACGACACGATCCGTGGCGGCAGCGGTGTCGACAAGATCTATGGTGGTCTCGGCATCGACCGGCTCGCTGGCGGCGCTGGCGCCGATACGTTCTACTTTGAGACCGGTGAAACCGGGGAGACGAAGAAGACGGCCGATTTCATCACCGATTTCAGCGCCAAGCAGCACGATGTCATCGATCTCTCCGGCTTCGACGCCAATGACGGCAAGAAAGGCGTGCAGGACTTCGACTTCATCGGCACCGACAAGTTCTCGCACCATGCCGGCGAGTTGCGCTACGTTACGGGAGCGGACGACACCTATATTGCCGGCGACACGGACGGCGACGGCAAAGCCGACTTCATGATCCACTTGGGCGGCGCGCTGAAAGTCACGGACGATTTCTTCCAGTTCTGACCGGGTCGGCGGACCTGTTGATGGGGGGCGAGCTGCAAGGCTCGCCCCCTTTGTTTTACGCCTCGATATCGGAAAAACCGATAGCGACTTTCTGCAGAAAGAAATTGCGAAAGCGATCGAAAACGGTTTCATTGCATCAGGGAACAAAAACGGGAGAATGATCATGAAGACCGTCTGGAAATCGACGACCGCCCTCGTCATCGCCATGAGCTTTGCCGGCCAGACTTTTGCCGCCGAGATGCTGCAGAAGGTCGGCCCCGGTGAAGGCGCGCTGTCGATCGTCGCATGGGCCGGCTATATCGAGCGTGGCGACAGCGACAAGAATTACGACTGGGTCACTGATTTCGAAAAGCAGACGGGCTGCAAGGTCTCGGTGAAGGTTGCCGCCACTTCTGACGAAATGGTCACGCTGATGAACCAGGGCGGTTTCGACCTGGTGACCGCGTCGGGTGACGCGTCGTTGCGCCTCGTTGCCGGCGGCAAGGTTCAGCCGATCAATGTCGACCTGGTCAAGAGCTTCTCCACTGTCGACAAGCGGTTGCAGAACGCGCCCTGGAATACGGTCGACGGCGTCCATTACGGCGTGCCCTATCAATGGGGCCCCAACGTGCTGATGTACAATACCAAGGTGTTCGGCGCCAAGAAGCCGGACAGCTGGAGCGTGGTGTTCGACGAGCAGACGCTGCCCGACGGCAAGTCCAACAAGGGCCGCGTGCAGGCCTATGACGGCCCGATCTACATTGCCGACGCCGCCCTCTACCTGAAGTCCAAGCAGCCAGACCTCGGCATCAAGGACCCCTACGAGCTCAATGAAACGCAATATGCCGCGGCGATCGACCTGCTTAAGAACCAGCGCAAGCTGGTCGGCCGCTACTGGCATGATGCCACCGTGCAGACCGACGACTTCAAGAATGAAGGCGTGGTCGCCTCCTCGTCCTGGCCGTATCAGGTGAACCTGCTCGCCGCCGACAAGCAGCCCGTCGCCTCGGTCTTCCCCAAGGAAGGCGCCACCGGTTGGGCGGATACGACGATGATGCACGCGGATGCCACCCATCCCAACTGCGCCTATATGTGGATGGAACATTCGCTGTCGCCGAAGGTGCAGGGCGATGTCGCTGCCTGGTTCGGCTCGGTGCCGGTCGTGCCGGCTGCCTGCAAGGGCAATGCACTGCTGACGGATAGCGGCTGCACCGCCAATGGCTTCGACGATTTCGACAAGATCAGCTTCTGGAAAACGCCTGTCGCCAAGTGCAAGAGCGAAGGGACCTGCGTGCCGTATCATCGCTGGGTGTCGGATTTCATTGCCGTCGAAGGCGGGCAGTAAGGTCGGCCGCCCGGAAAGAGCGGTAAGCGATCCGGGCTGATACTGCGGCTTGCGGATATTGTCGAAGGCGTGCCCGCGAACGGTGTTGTACCGACGCTAGGTTTGCTTTCGCAGAATCCTTCGGGCCACCCCCCTCTGCCCTGCCGGGCATCTCCCCCTCAAGGGGGGAGATCGGCCAGAGGCTCGCACCCCGCGTCAAACTGACGTAGAGCGCGAAACATCCGATTATAGTGAGAGAGAGTAGCGAGAGCGCCCCATCCAATCACCCTCCTTGAGGGGGAGATGCCCGGCAGGGCAGAGGGGGTGGCCCCGCGTACTTCCCGCGACGATCGAAGCGCCAACGACGCATTCAAGCAGTCCAAACACTCTTTGATTTCGGAGACTTCATGCCCATGACCACGGCCGTTACCTTCCGCGATGTCTCGCGCCATTTCGGCAGCGTGAAGGCCGTCGACAAGGTCAGTCTCGACATTGCCGAAGGCGAGTTCTTCGCCATGCTCGGGCCGTCTGGTTCCGGCAAGACCACTTGTCTGCGGCTGATTGCCGGCTTCGAGCAGCCGACTGGCGGCACGATCGAGATTTTCGGCGACAATGCCAATGGCGTTCCGCCATGGAAGCGCAGCGTCAACACCGTGTTCCAGGACTATGCGCTGTTTCCGCATATGAACATTCTCGACAATGTCTCCTATGGCCTGATGGTGCGCGGTATCGACAAGGCAACACGCCACAGGTCGGCAGAACAGGCTCTCGAACTTGTCGCGCTCGGCGGCTATGGCAGCCGCAAGACCGGCCAATTGTCCGGCGGTCAGCGGCAGCGCGTGGCGCTGGCGCGCGCTTTGGTCAACCAGCCCAAAGTGCTGCTGCTCGACGAACCGCTCGGTGCGCTTGACCTGAAACTACGCGAGCAGATGCAGGAAGAACTCAAAGCGCTGCAGAAATCGCTCGGCATCACCTTCGTCTTCGTCACCCATGACCAGGGCGAGGCTTTATCCATGGCCGATCGCGTCGCGGTATTCAACGAGGGCGGCATCGTCCAGGCCGGTTCGCCGGAGGACATCTACCAGCGGCCGGCGTCGAAATTCGTCGCCGATTTCGTCGGCTCATCCAACATCCTGCCGCCGGAATTCACGGCCTCGCTGATCGGCAAGCGTGCCTGGGCAAGCCTGCGGCCGGAAGACATCCGCGCCGGCCAGGGCGACGAACCGGCGCTGACCATTCGCGCCCAGCTGACCAGCCGCAGTTTCCTCGGTTCGGTGGTGCGCGTCGCACTCGATACCGGCACGGTCAAGCTGCATGCCAACCTGCCCGCGGGAACATGGGTGCCAGCCGATGGCGAAAACATGCTGCTCAATTTCCCACGCGAGGCAGTGCACATCCTGGGAGATACGGCATGACGGAGGGAGCACTCGATACGCGGCGCGATAGCGCCCTCTCCCGGCTCTCCGCCATATTCTGGCGTCAGCCGCGCGCGCTGTTGATGCTGATGCTGATCCCGCCGCTGCTCTGGCTCGGCCTCATCTATGTCGGCTCGCTGATCGCGCTGTTGCTCAACAGCTTCTTCTCGATCGACGATTTCTCCGGCCTGATCCAGTACAAGCTGACGCTCGACACCTATGCGCAGCTGTTCACGCCGGCCAATTTCGACATCATCGTGCGCACAGTGGTGATGGCGGCGCTGGTGACGCTGGCATCGGGCATCATCGCCTTTCCGATCGCCTATTATGCCGCCCGCTATGCCAGAGGCCGGTGGAAAGCGATGTTCTATCTCGGCGCCATGCTGCCGCTATGGTCGAGCTATCTTGTCAAAGTCTATGCCTGGAAGCTGATCCTCGCCAAGGAAGGCATCCTCAACTGGATTTTTGCCAAGCTGCATATTTCCTGGCTGCTCGACGCTTATCTGTCGCTGCCCGTGGTCGGCGGCAATTCGCTGTCGGTGACTTATACCGGCACGTTCATCGTCTTCGTCTATATCTGGCTGCCCTATATGATCATTCCGGTGCAGGCGGCGCTGGAGCGGGTGCCGGGCAATCTGATCGAAGCCTCCTATGATCTTGGCGGCGCGCCGGGCCAGACATTCCACTATGTGCTGTTTCCGCTGGCGCTGCCCGGCATCATCGCCGGCTCGATCTTCACCTTCTCGCTGACATTGGGCGACTATATCATTCCCGGCATTATCGGCTCGTCGCGGCTGTTCATCGGCCAGGCGGTGTACACGCAGCAGGGCACGGCCGGAAATGTGCCGCTGGCTGCCGCCTTCTCGGTCGTGCCGATTGTCATCATGGGCTTCTATCTCTGGATCGCCAAGAAACAGGGAGCCTTCGATGCGCTCTGAGAACTCCGCTCCACTCTCGCTGAAACTTGCCGCCGGCGCCGGCCTGCTGTTCATGGCGCTGCCGATCCTGCTGATCTTCGTCTATGCCTTTACGACAGAGGAAAAGAGCTTTCAGTGGCCGCCGCCGGGGCTGACGCTGAAATGGTTCGGGCGCGCCTGGGACCGGCCAGATGTCTGGCAGGCGCTGACGCTGTCGCTGCAGGTGGCCGTCGTCGCCACGCTGGTGGCGCTGATCCTCGGCACGCTGTGCGCCGCCGCCGTCGCACGCTCGAATTTCTTCGGCAAGGAAGGCATTTCGCTGCTGGTCATCCTGCCGATTGCGCTGCCCGGCATCGTCACCGGTATCGCCTTACGCTCAGCCTTCGGATTGCTGGAGATCCCTTTCTCCTATTGGACGATCGTGCTCGGCCACGCGACTTTCTGCATCGTCGTCGTCTACAACAATGCGGTGGCGCGCTTCCGCCGGCTTCCGGGTTCGCTGGTCGAGGCGAGCTATGACCTCGGCGCCGATGGCTTCCAGACCTTCCGCTATATCGTACTGCCGAATATCGGCACAGCGCTGGTCGCCGGCGGCATGCTGGCCTTCGCGCTGTCGTTCGACGAGGTCATCGTCACCACCTTCACCGCCGGCCAGCAGGCGACGATTCCCATCTGGATGCTCGAGCAACTGATCCGCCCGCGCGAGCGACCGGTCRCCAATGTCGTCGCCATGATCGTGGTGCTGGTGACCTTCCTGCCAATTCTCGGCGCTTATTACCTGACCCGGAACGCGAGCGACACAGCCGGTTCCGGCAAATAAAGGAGGACAAAATGGACACGCAATTGCTGATCGGCTCGACATTCGAGGCCGGCACAGAGAATGAGGAACAGATTCTCAACCCGAAGACGGGAGACACGGTCGCGAGCATCCCGGAAGCCTCGGCCTCGCAGATCGACCGCGCCGTCGACGCGGCGGAAACGGCCTTTTCCAGTTGGTCCGAGACGACGCCCGCCCAGCGCTCCGGCTATCTGCTGAAGATCGCCGATGCAATCGAAAAGGATGCGGAAGGCTTCGCAGCGCTCGAGGCGCTCAATTGCGGCAAGCCGATCAACGCGGTGCTCAACGATGAAATCCCCGCGATCGTCGACTGTTACCGTTTCTTCGCCGGCGCGATCCGCACCCAGCATGGGCCGGTGGCCTCGGAATATCTGCCCGGCTTCACCTCGATGATCCGCCGCGATCCGGTCGGCATTATCGGCTCGATCGCACCATGGAACTATCCGCTGATGATGGCGGCGTGGAAACTCGCGCCGGCGCTGGCGGGCGGCAACACGGTCGTCTTCAAGCCCTCCGAACAGACGCCGCTGACGGCGTTGAAGCTCGCCAAGGTGATGGCCGATGTCCTGCCTGAAGGGGTGTTCAACCTCGTGCTCGGCCGCGGCGAAACCACCGGCAACTATCTGATCAACCATCCGAAGATCAACATGGTGTCGATCACCGGCGATGTCGCCACCGGCAAGAAAGTCCTGCAGGCGGCCTCGAAGACCGTCAAGCGCACGCATCTCGAGCTTGGCGGCAAGGCTCCGGTGATCATTTTCGACGATGCCGATATCGATGCTGCCGTGCAGGCCATCAAGATCTTCGGCTACTACAATGCCGGACAGGATTGCACCGCCGCCTGCCGCGTCTATGCCCATGCGAAGATCTACGACAAATTCGTCGCCGATCTCTCAGCCGCCGTCTCGACCATCAAGTACAATCTGGCCGATGATACCGAAAACGAGATCGGGCCGCTGATCTCCAAGCGCCAGCGTGACCGCGTTGCCAGTTTCGTCGAACGTGCCGCCGAACTCGGCCATATGCAGATCGCCACCGGCGGCAAGCTGGGTTCCGAAAAAGGTTTCTTCTATCAGCCCACCGTGGTCGCCGGCGCCCGGCAGGACGACGAGATCGTTCGCCGCGAAGTGTTCGGCCCGGTCGTGTCGGTGACGCGCTTCGGCGACGATGACGATGTGATCTCCTGGGCCAATGACAGCGACTACGGCCTCGCCTCCTCGGTCTGGACCAAGGATGTCTCGCGGGCAATGAAGGCCTCCGCCAAGCTGCAATATGGCTGCACCTGGGTGAACACGCATTTCATGCTGACCAATGAAATGCCGCATGGCGGCTTGAAACAGTCAGGCTATGGCAAGGATATGTCCATGTATGCGCTGGAGGACTACACCGTCGTCCGGCACGTGATGATCGCCCATTAAAGCAACGCGAATTCCTTCGTCATCGGTGGATGCCGGAGGAATTCACCAATCGGTGACAACCATGTCCAAGATGATGGCAACCTTGCGCGTATTGGAGCCTTTTCCTGGCCTTTATGCCTATTACGACGGGCGGATCGCGGGAAAATGGCTCTATTCGGACAAGCCGAACTGGCTCGACGATGGCGCCTACAGTCTCGGTATCGCCTCCTATGCCTTGGTCTCAGGCGACCAGGCCGTGGTCTATGACACCCATATCTCCATCGAACATGCTCAGGCAATCCGCGCGCATCTGACCTCGCTGGGTGTCCGCGACATGCGCGTCGTGCTCAGCCACTGGCACGACGATCACATCGCCGGCAATGCCGTCTTCGCTGACTGCGAGATTATCGCTCTTGAGCGCACAGCGGCAAAGTTGCGAGACAACGAAGCGAAGCTGGAAACGGCCACACCGCCGATCAAACCACTGGTCATGCCCAACCGGCTGTTCGACACCCGGCTGGATCTGACACTCGGCGATCGGACACTGGAACTTCACCATTTCGATATCCACAGCGCCGATGGTTGCGTGCTGTGGTTGCCGGACGAGCATGTTCTTCTCGCCGGCGACACGCTGGAAGATACTGTGACCTATATTTCAGAGGCCGAGCATGTCGCGACCCATATCGATGAATTGTCGCGGATGAAGACCTGGCCGATCCGGCACATCCTGCCAAATCACGGCGCTGCGGAACGGATCGCGTCCGGCGGCTATGACAAAAGCCTGATCGATGCCAACCGGAACTATTTGCAGCGCCTGCTCGATACCAAAGAACGAGCGCGGGCTCGGGACATGTCGCTCAGAGGTTTTGTGGCTGAGGATATCGCCTTCGGCGCGCTCACCTAYTTCGAACCATATGAAGCCGTCCACCGCGAGAATATGGCGGCCCTGCAGAAGGTGCAGCGATAACGGTCGGATCAGGCAGCGGCGCGGCGGTAGAGGGCCAGCGTGCCGGCCAATGCCAGCAAAGCGCCCCCGCAAATCCTGTCGAGCCACATCGCGCCGGATTTGCGCAAATATCGGATCGCCTGCGAGCCCAACGCCGCATAGGACAGCATGACGAGAAAATCGATCGAAGCGAAAACCAGCGCCAGGATGGCGTATTGCTCCACCTGCGGCAGGTTGGGCGAGACGAATTGCGGCAGGAAGGCCGAGAAGAACAGATAGCCTTTGGGGTTGGTGACGGCGACGAGAAAGCTCTTGAGGAAGATCGTCCGTGAACTGCCCGGCCCCGAACCAGCATCCTGCAGCGACTTGTCGAGCGAACCCTTCGACCGCAGCAGCATGACGCCGAGATAGGCCAAATAGGCGACGCCGATCCATTTCACAACGGAAAACCAGAATTCCGAGGCAGCCAGAAGAGCGCCGAGGCCGACGGCCACCGCTCCGATCAGAACGAAGTCAGACAACATCGCGCCCGCCATACCCGGTAGCGCACGGCGTATGCCGTAGCGTGAACCATTGGTCAGCGCGAGCAGAACCGTCGGCCCTGGCGTGGCGATGCCGATAAACGCCACCGCCGCAAAGGCGAGAAGTGTGATCTCACTCATGAAGTCCTCCCCGATCGAATGCGCCGCCTCTCGGATGAGATTTTCGCCCGAGAGAGCCATGCTCTATACGTCTCAAATCAGCCCGCGCTTGGCAAGATTGGCCATCAGCGCCCGCATGCCGAACGTCCAGGGCGCGCATTGCGTCGAGAGCCGCACAGTGTTCTCCAGGCTGCCGAGCTTTTCATTCGAGATCGTCACGATGTCGCCGAGCTTGTGGGTAAAGCCCTGCCCCGGCGCATCGCGGTCCTCGACCGGCGCGAACAGCGTGCCCATGAACAGCACGAAACCATCGGGATATTGATGGTGCTTGCCAATGGTCTGGCTGACGAGATCGAGCGGATCGCGGCTGATTTCCTTCATCGAGCTCTTGCCGGCGAGCTTGAAACCATCCTCGCCGGTGACCGCCAGATCGAGATCGGCATTGCGCACGTCATCGATCGAATAAGTATCGTCGAACAGGCGGATGAACGGGCCGACGGCGCAGGAAGCGTTGTTGTCCTTGGCCTTGCCGAGCAGCAGTGCCGAGCGCCCCTCGACATCGCGCAGGTTGACGTCATTGCCGAGCGTGGCGCCCTTGACGACGCCCTTCGAGTTGACGGCGAGCACAACTTCCGGCTCGGGATTGTTCCATTTGGAGATCGGATGCAAGCCGACCTCGGCGCCATAGCCGACCGAGCACATCGGCTGGCCCTTGGTGAACACTTCCGCATCCGGGCCGATGCCGACTTCAAGATATTGCGACCAGACGCCCTCCTCAATCAGCGCTTGTTTCACCCGCGCTGCCTCGTCCGAGCCGGCTTTCAGGTTGCGCAAGGAATCGCCGATCAGTGCGGTAACGCGTTCGCGGACGCGCTCGGCCATTGCCGGATTGCCGGCGGCTTTTTCCTCTATGACGCGTTCGATCATCGAACGGGCGAAGGTGACACCGCAGGCCTTGACCGCCTGCATGTCGCAAGGGGCCAGCAAAAGGCCATTGGCAACGGCATCTTCGAGGGAGAAGAGTGCCTTGCCGGTCTGCGCCTTCACCCAGGCGACCGGATCGTCCATTTCCAAGAGGTCGCGCATGGTCGGCGCTTCGCGGCTGGTGACGTCGAACAGCACGCCGTCACGCAGATGGACAACGGCCGGGCCATCGACATTCCTGAGCCAGGCACGTCCAACGAAAGTCCCGGCCGCAAATGTTTCCGCTTTCAGGCTCACCTTCAATCTCCCTCGATCTCGTCACTCCGGCCACAGCTCAGTGCTGCGCCGCATCCTCTCCAATCGACCCGGCATCTGTCGGCCACGGTCCCATGCCCCTGGATAGCCTGTTCCCAGACGAGAGGAAAGGTCGGCTTCGGACCCATCTGACGGTTCGGTCGGATTTCGAAGGGCGTGCGAAACGCGAAGCACACTGCCGTTCCGCATTAAATATGTACCATATTGAAACGGCTCGGAAAAATGCTGCTTTTATCCGCAAAAAAATCGGCAGAAACACGTGCTGAACCGGAGTGTGTGTGCCGACATTTATTGATAATTTTAATTATTTGGTTTACGCTTCGGTCAACAGTGAGGTTTTCACATGCAGAACAAGTTCGCCAAGCAGGATGGCAAGCCGGACGACCGCACGGCGCGCGACGAGAACGATGCGATCAATGCGCGTCTGACCGATCATATCCGCGCCAATACGTTCCGCGTCCCTGTGGTGGCCAGAAGGCGACTGAACCGCGGCATTTTCCGCCAGACGCTGGCGCTGTTCGGGCTGATCGGCCTGATGGTGGTTTCCTATGTCTATGTGCGGCTGATCGGCGAGGAAGCCTGACGGCCTGACATCTCCAAAATAAAGCCGGCGTCGAGCAACCGACGCCGGCTTTTTCTTTGGCTATCGGTTGTCAGTTGACGTGGCAGCCGCGGCTATCTTCCTCGGCCTGGATCTCGTCGACACGGTCCTGTTCCTGCGACGAGAGCCGGACGCGATTGGTGGTGCAGTCGCTATTGTCAAAGGTTTCCCGGCCGAGCTTGGTTTTGAAGCAATAGCCGTTATCGTTGTAGATGCTGTTGCGCTCGTACCAGAGATCGTAGCAGCTCGCGGCGAATGCCGGCTCGACCGAGACGATGACGGCGAGCGCGGAAATCGCGGTGATGACGGAAATACGCATGTCCCTCTCCTTTGCCATGGTGGCGGATGCTTTCCATAACACGGCTTTGACAATGAATTTATTCCCGTTGCGATCGGCCCAGAAATAGTTCCTAAAACAATATCGAATGTAACCGAAGCCTGACCATGGTCTCCGCCGCAACACATCCTGCCGGTATCCGCGATCTCTTCCATCCGTCGAGGCTCGCCGCGACCACGCTGCTCGGTGCGGCGATTGGGCTGGAAGCTCTGGAATTCTATGTGACGACAAGCCTGATGCCGTCGATGGTGCGCGACATCGGCGGATTGTCGCTGCTTGCCTGGACGGCCTCGCTGTTCGTGGCCGCTGTCGTGCTCGGGTCGATTGCCGTGGTTATCCGGCCGAAATGGGCCAATCTCAACCATGTCTATATCGCCGGGGCTCTGAGCTTTGCCGTCGGCTGCGCCATTGTCGGGCTGGCGCCGGAGATGATCACCGTGCTCATCGGCCGCGTCGTGCAGGGTTTCGGTGCCGGCCTCCTGGTGACGATGGGCTATTCCTTCATCCGTTTCGTCTATCCCGAGGGGATGCAGAATGCCGCTTCGGCTTTCTATAGCGCACTCTGGGGCGTTTCCACCCTGCTCGGGCCGACGCTCGGCGGCCTGTTTGCCAATGGCGGAATGTGGCGATGGGCCTTCCTGATCCTCATTCCGCTGGCGTTGATCATGGCGCTTGCCGCGCCGAAACTGCTTCCACCCGGTGAGGAGGAGCGGGTCAGGCAACCGGTGCCGTTCGTCCAGATCGGCCTGATCATCGCCGCGATCCTCCTGGTCTCGTTTGCCGGCACGGCGCAATCCGATACGGCCCGGATCGCTCTGATGCTTACCGGTGCTGCCGGCCTGATCGGCTTCATCGCTAGCGAGAGGCTGCTTTCCACCCGGCTTCTGCCACACCGCACCACCTTCATCCGCGATCCGATCTGCCAGACCTATTTCGCCATGGCGATGCTGATCGCGGTGCTGAACTCCGATGTCTACATTCCCTATTTCCTGCAAGTGCTGCACGGCATCTCGCCGCTGGTCTCGGGCTATATCGTCGCGCTCGTCGCCACCGGCTGGACGGCCATGGGACTGCTGACGGCTTCCTGGCGGGGACGCGCCGCACGGACCGCCATCCTGGTCGGGCCGTTCATCCAGGTTACCGCGGTGCTGCTGCTTGCTTTCGCTCTCGGCCGCAGCAATCCGGAGGCCGATATCGGCATCATCGTGGCGATCTGCGTCTGCCTGTTCGGCATCGGAATGGGCATCGGCGTCGCCTGGGCACATCTGGTCTCGATCGCGCTGACAGGAACGGGCGAGGACGAGACAGACAAAGCCGGGCCAGCGATCAATCTCATCCAGTCTTTGGCCGCATCCTTTGGCGCCGCGCTGGCCGGCGTTATCGCCAACAGCGCCGGCCTCGTCGCGCCTGGTGGTATCGAAGGCGGTGTGCCGGCGGTGATCTGGCTCTATGGCCTGACGTCGATCGCCGCCTTCCTGGCTATTTTCGCGGTGGTTCCGCTGTTCCGCCGAGAGGATTAGCGCATGTCTTCCGAAAGTGGTCACCGGTTTCGGGAGACATGCGCAAAAGCAAACGGTCTAAAGCGCCGGAGCGATCTGAAAGATCGCAACCCGCTTTAGGCGAGCAGCGCTGCCTTGTTGTTTTCGAAGAACGAGCGGAACGGGGTCGGCTTCTTGCCGGTCAGCTTTTCGAGATCGCCGCTCTGGTCGCTAAGCTGGCCAAGCCGGATTCCGGCTTCGAAGCTGATCAGCATCGGGATGAGGAAATCCGGTACGCCATGCTGCTTCATGCCGGCGGCGAGCTGTTCGTCGGTCAGTTGGATCACGGTGACAGGCGTGCCGAGGACTTCGCTGGCGAGAACAGCGACCTGGGCCGAGGTGAAGCTTTCAGCGCCGGTGAGTGTGTAGGTGGCGCTTTCCGTCGTGCCCGAAGCGAGCACAGCGGCAATGGCGTCGGCGCAGTCGACACGCGCGATGAAGGAGACTTTGCCCTCGCCCGTCGAGGTGTACCACTGGCCGCCCGACTTCAGCACCGAGGGCAGGCTCATGAACTGGTTTTCCTGGTACCAGGTGTTGCGCAGGATGGTGTAGGTGAGGCCGGAGGCCTTGATTGCCTCTTCCGTCAGGCGATGATCCGGGGCGAAGATGACCTTGGCATCCGGCATCGGGTTCGGCATCGACGTGTAGACAATGTGCTTGACGCCGGCGGCCTTGGCGGCCTCGACGGCATTGGCGTGCTGGCGGCGGCGGGTACCCTTGTCGTCGAGCGCGTCGGTGGAGATCAGCGCCAGGCGCGCAGCACCCTTGAAAGCCCCGGCCAAAGCAGCCGTGTCGTCGAAATCGGCCTTGCGGATCTCGATGCCCTTGGCGGCATAGTCGGCGAGCTTGGCCGGATCGCGCGTCGTGGCGATGATGCTGCTGGCCTCGACGCCGCGCTCAAGAAGCTTGTCGAGCACCAGGCGGCCGAGATGACCGGAGGCGCCGGTCACGAGAAGTTTGTCTGCCATGATCTACCCTTTCCCCGCGGAAGGCACTGCCTTGCCGCTAAATTCGTTTCGGTATATGGTCTCTTTTTGAGACTGGCTTCTATTTATGGCTTTCGAAGATCTTGTAAAGAAGGCAGAAATTTTCCACCTAGTTACCATAAGGGAACCGCCTTGGACACGGAAAAGCTGAATCCGGAAATGATGCGCTCGCGCTTGGCTGAGAGGCTCGGCTTCGACCCAGCAAATTGCCCGATACGCGACGTCATGGACAATATCAGCGGCAAATGGAGCTTGCTGATGATGCTGGAGCTGACCGCAGGGCCAAAACGCTTCGGCGAATTGCGCCGCAAGGTGCCGGACATTTCGCAGCGCATGTTGACACAGACGCTGCGCGACCTGCAGCGCGACGGCTATGTGATGCGCACGGTCTATCCGACCCAGCCGCCGAGCGTAGAATACCGGCTGACCGAACTCGGGGAATCCTTCATGAGACCGATCGAGACACTGGTGGATTGGGCCGAGGAGAACCATGAGCGTATCCGCCAATCCCGTGCCCAATTCGACCAGGCGGCTGTCGAGGCGGCTTGAACGCGCTTGTTTGCCGGCTAAATATTCGAAAACATTTTGCCGGCTAAGTAAATTGACTTTGTGGCTGTAGGCGACGTCGATCGACCGATAACGAAGCTGTGCCTTGTCGATCGGTTTGTGCTGTGTTTTCATGCACCCAGCCAATGCAGTCCATGCAGATAGCCAGGGAGTGGAACTATGGAAACCGTCGAAGGAAATCACGCCACCGTCAGTTTCGACGGCAATAGATGCATCCACGCCCGCCGCTGCGTCATGGGTCAACCGGGCGTGTTCCGCGCCAATGTCGAGGGCGAATGGATCGATGCGGATGGCGCCAGCGCCGAGGAAATCCTGCATGTAGCGCTCAACTGTCCCTCCGGCGCCATCACCGTGCGCCGCAAGGATGGCGGCGCCGACGAGAAGGCGCCGCGCGCCAACATCATCATTGTGCGCGAAAACGGGCCGCTTGCCGTCAATGCCGAACTCGTAGTCGACGGCCATGGCGAGATGTTCCGCGCCACGCTCTGCCGCTGCGGCCTGTCGAAGAACAAGCCGTTCTGCGACAATTCCCACATCGAGGGCGGATTTTCGGCCACCGGCGAGCCGGTGGCAAAAGAATCGAAGCTGGCGATCACCGACCTGACCGGAACGGTGACGGTGTCGCCGCAGCCCAATGGTCCCCTGATGGTGACAGGCCGGCTGGAAATCGATTCCGGCACCGGCCACAATGTCGCGCGGGTGGAAAAAACCTGGCTCTGTCGCTGCGGGCAGTCGAAGAACAAGCCCTATTGCGACGGGTCGCACAAGGCAGCGGGGTTTGAGGCACCGTAGGGGGCGATATTTTCATACGTCTTTCGAGCGGCATACCCCCCTCTGCCCTGCCGGGCATCTCCCCCTCAAGGGGGAGATTGACTCGCGGCAGCCACTCGCGCCCATCTCAACGTTGCCGATGGGCGGTGGGGGTGCCCTTGCCAATCTCCCCCCTTGAGGGGGAGATGCCCGGCAGGGYAGAGGGGGGTGGCCCTAACCTCAACGCCCAATGCTCACACCTTCACATATTTCCGCCAATCATGTTCCTCCTCGAAGCCGAGCACCTCGCGGATCTTGCGGTTCGACAGCAGCCCTTCGTATTCGCCGATCTCCCGCGTGAATTTCACGCTCGGGAAGAAGCGCGCCGCCAGTTCCCGGCTCGGCGTGTTGGCCGAGACCGTGTCGTTGGCGGCATTGAACACCTGATACCCCATGCCATCCTTCTCGATGCAGCGATGCACGATCTGGCCAAGATCACGGGCGTCGATATAGGACCATGCAATGCGCTTGCGCATTTCCGGATGGGCGAAGAATTCCGGAAACCTTTCGTATTCATGCGGCTCGATGACATTGCCGATGCGCAGCGCATAGATGTCGGCGCCGGAGCGCTCAGCGAACGCACGCGCCGTCTTTTCATTGACCACCTTCGACAGCCCGTAGGAATCCATCGGATTGACGTCGTAGTCCTCTTCGAGCGGGAACTGATGGAAGTCGCGATGGCCTTCGGCGAAGCAGACCCCATAGGTCGTCTCGCTGGAGGCGACGATGATCTTGCGGACGCCGAGTTTCACCGCCGCTTCGATGACATTGTAGGTGCCCATCGTGTTAATGCGGAAGGTCTCGTTGTCGGTCTTGATCAGGACGCGCGGAATGGCGGCGAAATGCACCACGGCATCGAAAGGCTGCACGCCCCTGCCATGATCGAGATCGGGAAAATCCCGGTGCATGCTCATCGCATCGAACATCTGGCCGGAATCGGTGATGTCGGCGATCAGGTTGGTGACGCCGGGACTATCGAGCGGCACGAGATCGACATTGTGCACGTCGTAGCCGGCATTCACCAGCCACGGCACCGCATGCCGCCCCGCCTTGCCCGAACCGCCGGTGAAGAAAATCCGCTTTTTCATGATTGGCCTCCGCTTTGATGGCGAAGGTGTAATCAATTTGTATGAGGAATGCCAGCCGTAGCCAATCACTTGAATGCGATCTCGCGTCGCAGTCTTCAGAACAGGACGAAATCGTCCATCTCGAGCTTGGTCTTGTTGTCGAGATCGGCGAATTCGATCGCCGCGTACTTCTTGCCCGAACCATCCGCGTCGTAGAACAGTTCCCCGGTCTTGGCGTTGTAGATCAGAAAATCGTTCTTATCCAAGGCTTTGGCACCAATGCGCAGTTCCGTGCCATCGAGGCTGTCGCCGATGGCGGCAAATAAATCCGGCGACAGGTCGATATCGTCGACGCCTTGTTTGAAGCCCTTGATAATGTCGAGATTGGTCTTGGCGTTGAGCGCGGTGTCAAACTTGAAATCGTCTGCGCCATTGCCGCCTATAAGAACGTCCTTGCCGAGGCCGCCGTCCAGATGTGAATTCGAGGCACCCGCCGTAATCGTGTCATTGCCCGCGCCGCCATCGGCATAGAAATCCAGTCCCTTCTGGTTACGGCCGAAGATCGTGTCATTGCCGGTGCCGCCCAGAACTTCGGGGAAGATATTGACATTGTGGCCGATGGCGCCGGTCGCGTGGCGAAAATCGGCGATCTGACCGCCGTTGGCGAGTTGCAACGTACGGAAGGCTAGCACTTCGCCGCTGAAATCGAGCTTTGCCTTGTCGGCCATTTGAAAGATCAGCCGGTCACTGGGATCGAACGACAGGTCGATCTCCTTGAAGCCGAGCAATTGTGCAGTGCCAATCTTGACCACATAGGACTGCGGATAGGGATAGTTGTCGACGATGAGCCTTTCGAAGCCCGTAATTGTCGCGGTGCTCAGGTCCCACTTGGTCTTGCCGAAGAAGTCGATGTGCAATTCGTCGGTGTCGGCGCCGCCGTCATAGGTCTCGCCCTTCTCGAATTCGCCATCCATGATGATCGAGACGATGTCGTCGCCCCTCCCGGCGAGGATCTGATCCTTGCCCTCACCGCCATTGATCGTATCCGCACCGTCGAGGCCAGACAGGAGATCGCTACCCATCGCTCCGACAAGCGTATCGGCCATGTTGCCGCCTGTCAGCGTGTCGATATCGTTGCCGCCATAGAGTTCGTTGGTGCCATCAAGGGCGCCGTCTATGTCGCTGGCGTGATTGGCGCCGATATAGACCAGATTTTCGAAATGGGTGGCTTCACCGTCATCCTCGCCGGCAAGCTTGAATTTGCCCGTCGCCATGTCGAAGCTGATATCACCTATGTCACCGTTGCGGTCCAGGCAAAGGGTATCGCTGCCGTTGCCGCCATCGATATCGAGCTCACCCAATCCCTTGCGCACCACATCGTTGCCGCCCCGCGCCTCGATATGGTCGTCGCCATCATGGGTGTCGATGTCATCGTCGCCGTCGGTGGAAATCAGGTAGTCCGCCTTATCGCCGCTGGTGAWGGTCAGCTTCTCGATGCTTTCGAGATATTCGCCGTTATAGATGCCATCGATCTTAACCATGGCCGTGGCGTTCGACATGTCGAGATGGATGGAGATCTGCTCATTGGTTTCGAGATTGACGACGCCGGCATAGGTGACGAAAGCCCAGTCATTGCCAGCGCCGCCGAACAGGATATCCGACGGCGTGTCGGTCATCCCATCCGCATATTTTCCCGGTCCGTCGCCATAGGTATAGTCGCCCTGATAGATGAGGTTCGGCCCGGCATGCAGGACATCATCACCGTCGCCGCCCAGCAGCACGTCGTTTCCAGTGCCGGCGATCAGGGTATCGTTGCCGTCGCCGCCATCCAGCAGGTCGGAGCCGTCGGCGTCGGAGGCATTCTGGGTCTGGTCCCGCCCATAAAGCAGGTCGTTGCCGCCCTGGCCTTTCAGGCTATCGTCCGATGAGGACCCGTAGATGGTGTCGTCGCTATCCGTAGCCGGCATATTTTCCCCCATACTCTGCTCGACGCCGCGGCCAGCGAAAAATTAGCAGAATATGGAAACTTACCTATCCCCTGATCAGGGGAGCGAAACCGATATGCCCAAAACGAAAGGCCCCGCAGTTTCCCGCAGGGCCTTTCTTCAATTCGATATTGTTCGTCGATTACTCGACGATGGAGGCGACGATGCCGGCGCCGACGGTACGGCCGCCTTCGCGGATAGCGAAGCGCAGCTTCTCTTCCATCGCGATCGGAACGATCAGCTCGACGTCAACGGCCACGTTGTCGCCCGGCATGACCATTTCCGTGCCTTCCGGAAGCGTGACGATGCCCGTCACGTCCGTCGTGCGGAAATAGAACTGCGGACGATAGTTGGTGAAGAACGGCGTATGACGGCCACCCTCTTCCTTCGTCAGGATGTAGGCTTCCGCCTTGAACTTCTTGTGCGGCTTGACCGAACCCGGCTTGCACAGGATCTGGCCACGCTCGACGCCGTCACGGGTCACGCCACGCAGCAGCGCGCCGATGTTGTCGCCAGCCTGGCCCTGGTCGAGCAGCTTGCGGAACATTTCAACGCCGGTCACGGTCGTCTTGGTGGTCGGACGAATGCCGACGATCTCGACTTCTTCGCCAACCTTGACGATGCCGCGCTCGACACGRCCGGTCACGACCGTACCACGRCCSGAGATCGAGAACACGTCTTCGATCGGCAGCAGGAACGGCATGTTGATCGGACGCTCAGGCGTCGGGATATAGGCGTCGACRGCAGCCATCAGTTCGCGRATCGCGTCTTCGCCGATCTTCTTGTCGCTRTCTTCRAGAGCRGCCAGAGCCGAACCCTTGACGATCGGAATTTCGTCGCCSGGGAATTCGTAGGACGACAGCAGTTCGCGCACTTCGAGCTCGACGAGTTCGAGAAGCTCGGCGTCATCGACCTGGTCGACCTTGTTGAGGAACACSACGATCGCCGGAACGCCRACCTGACGGGCGAGCAGGATGTGCTCGCGGGTCTGCGGCATCGGGCCGTCGGCAGCCGAGCAAACCAGGATCGCGCCGTCCATCTGCGCAGCACCGGTGATCATGTTCTTCACATAGTCGGCGTGGCCGGGGCAGTCGACGTGGGCATAGTGACGGGCAGCCGTCTCGTATTCGACGTGAGCGGTCGAGATCGTGATGCCACGGGCCTTCTCTTCCGGCGCAGCGTCGATCTGGTCATACGCCTTGTATTCGCCGAAATACTTGGTGATCGCRGCGGTCAGCGACGTCTTGCCATGGTCAACGTGACCAATCGTGCCAATGTTCACGTGCGGCTTGTTCCGCTCGAATTTTCCTTTTGCCATTTGGTTGCTTCCCTATCATCGAAAGACGGCCGCCGGCGCCTTCGGGGGCCGGATTGCGCAGCCGTTTAAAGACTTCGCTTGGAATGCGCAAGCGAAATTGTTGAAAGTGCCGGGGGTTCCCGGTGCTGGCGCGAAAGGTGGTAAATCCGGCGCCGCGTTTCAAAGCGTCCGGTTGGCGACCCGGATGAAAGACAGCGGCGGGCCGGCAATCGCGTCATCGAAAACGGCGGCGGTCAGTGTCCCGCCAAAGACGCAAGCGCTGTCGATATTGGTGCGGTTGCCATCGGTGTGCGGGTTTTCGTCCGACGGCGTATGGCCGTGGACGAGGTGCTTGCCCCAGTAGCGGCCGGTCTCGCCTGGCGCCGGACGGCGCCAGAGCAGTATCTGTTCCGAGTGCTGGGCGAGCGGCAGGGTGTCGTCGACGCCCGCGTGGACATAGATGCGGTGCTCGTCCTGATGATAAAGCGGCAGCGCATTTGCCCAATCCAGCACGTCGTCCGGAACGCGGTCGCCAAAGGAGAGAAGCGTCTCCTCGCCGCCATTGACGAGCCACATGGTGGGATTGCCGACCACCCGGCAGGCGGACACCATCATCTCCTCATGGTTTCCCTTGAGCATGATCCAGCGCCAGCCCGGCCGCCTTGGCCCCGCCATCAGCCGCTCGATGACACCCCGGCTATCAGGGCCGCGATCGATATAGTCGCCGACGAAAACGATCGTTCCTTCAGGCTGCGCAAACTCGATCGCCTCGATCAGCTCGTTCATCTGAACGGCACAGCCGTGGATATCGCCAACCGCAAATGTGTAGCTCATTGCAACCCTCCGAAGGGAGCGCGGACCATAATCGGAAACATTGTCCAGGAAGTGACAAGCGGAGGACTGGAGCGGGTAACGGGAATCGAACCCGTGTATTTAGCTTGGAAGGCTACTGCTCTACCATTGAGCTATACCCGCGGTAGTCTCGCCGACATCAGAGGAAACGTGCGGGCAAGTTGGTGGAAGGGGTTGGATTTGAACCAACGTAGGCTGAGCCAACGGATTTACAGTCCGTCCCCTTTAACCACTCGGGCACCCTTCCAGCCGGCACGAAGGAACCGTGAGGCGCCCTCTGCAATGTCGCGGGGCCAAAGCCGCTCGACATGTCTGGCCGTATATTCTGGCCCCCTCTCTCCTGTCAACAAGCTTGCATAAAAATTTCCGTCATATTCGTCCCGAGGCGTGACGGCAGGCAGCGATCGGGCTATAGCGACAGCATGGCCAAAGATTCCAAAGAAACACACTCCGCCAAAGACACTCATTACGCCAACCTCCGGCGCGCCCATCGCGACCAGAAGCGCGAACGCGGCGAACTGCAGCCGCCGGCGCGCGGGCGCAAGCCTGCAGCCGACTGGAAGGCGCCGACGCTGGCGCCGGACACAGTGCTGCTTTACGGCCTGCACACGGTCAAGGCGGCGCTCGCCAATCCGGAACGGAGGCTACTCGGCCTTAAGGTCAGCAAGAACGCGCTCGCGCGGCTCGAACTCGATGCGCCCGACGCGATCGGCTGCCCGGTCGAGATCGTCGCACCTTCCGATATCGACGCAATTCTGGGACCGGATGCGATCCACCAAGGCGTCATGCTCGAAGCGCGGCCGCTGCCGGTGCGCAAGCTCGATTCGCTGAAAGATCGGCCGCTGCTGCTCGTGCTCGACCAGGTTACCGATCCGCACAATGTCGGCGCCATCCTGCGCTCCGCGGTGGCCTTCGACGCCGGCGCGGTGATCACGACCGAGCGGCATTCGCCGACCGAATCGGGCGTACTTGCCAAGTCGGCTTCCGGGGCGCTGGAAATGATTCCCTATATCCAGATCACCAATCTCGCCGAGGCGCTGGAAGAATTGCATCGGCTGGGTTTCCAGACGATCGGCCTCGATTCGGAAGGGCCGGCGCCTCTGGAAGAGACATTTGCCGGCGACAAGATCGCGCTGGTGTTGGGTGCTGAAGGCAAGGGACTGCGGCAGAAGACCCGCGCCACCAGCACGGCACTCGCCCGCCTCGATATGCCCGGCGCGATCAAATCGCTTAACGTCTCCAACGCCGCAGCAATTGCGCTCTATGCGGCGCGGAGCCATCTCGGAAAATAAAGAGATAAAGGGCGACCTAATGGCCGCCCTGCCCTCACTACATCGACAATGCGCCGATCAATCCGGCACGTGGCACTCCGTCTGGCCCTTCAGCGCCTTCACCGTCTTGGTCGTGCCGTCGAAATCGAGTTCCGCCTCGTAGGCGATCACGCTCGGCAGCTTCTCGATGTCCTTGGCGAATTTCGGCGTCCGCTTCTTCTCCGCGTCGTAAGCCGCACCACAATCCGGCAGCTTGGCGTCGGCTGTGCCCAAGCCGGTTTCCTTCTTGACTTTTTCGGCGCAGGCGCCGCCGTCCAGATAAAGCGAGCAATCGGCCGAAAAGACGCGGCGATAGCTGATCTTCACGTTCGTGCCGTTGACGTCGAGCGATTCGAAATCGTTGCCCTGGTAGCTGTCGTCGAAGAGCTTCTTCATCGTCCTGGTGTCGAAGACGACGAAAGGTTCGCCGCCGTTGAAGCCATCCGAGGCCTGGAAGAAGGCAAGATTGCCTTTGACCCCGAAGAAATAGCCGGCAAGGTCATCCTTGATCGGCTTTTCATCCTTACCGGCGGCACGTTCGCAAGCCGCATCCGGCTGTGTCACGGCCAGCGATTCCGCGCCGACCTCGCCGAGATCGACCTCCTTGATCATGAAGCCGACGAAGCGATAGCAATTGACCACCGGATTGGCGTCTGGATTGTCCTTGTCCTTCGGCAGCGGCTTGTTGTCGACGGTGAGCGGCTCGTCGAAATGCTGCGGCTGATGCTGGCCCTGTTCGTTGAAGTGACAGGGCACCGGCGTCTTCTTGCCCACGGTCCAGTTGGCGCTCGTATCGTCGCCGGTCAGCGTGAACTTACCGTTCGTGTAAAGAAAGCCCTTGTCGTCATCCTTCTGCTTGAGCGTCACCGTCGAGCCGTCGGCAAGTGTGACGGTAACGCTCGAATCGCCGAATGCGGCGCTGAGCTGGCTGCCATCATCGCAGGCAAGCTGCATCACCTGGTCTTCGTCGGTCCCCTGCTCGTCGTCCTGCGCCAGGGCCGGTGCTGCTGAGACGCCAAGCCACAGAGCGGTTGCAAAGCCGCTCAACACCGCCATGCGTTTTATTTCTGTGCCAATCCGGAACATCGAGACCATGCCATTTCCTCCCTGAAACGTGGCTGCAACCATGCCCGCAGGAAGCGGTTGCGAAGGGCGCCGATCGAGAATTCTAATCAAGTTTCCAAAGCCATATCTGAAACCGGAAGGGTTGAACATGGGTTTCCCGCTGCCGAGTCTGAGATCCGCCGCAAGCCTGCCGGCCGCGGCATTGCTCGCACTTTTTGCCTGCGCGCCTGCCGGTCAGGCGACGTCCGTCGACCCTCTGTTCGACTTCCAGTCGGCGCCTCTGACAGACAGTTTCCGCCAGGATTATTCGGGTGTCGGCGACGCCACGGTGAATGTCGATGTCCCTTATGGCCTGGATGATGCACAAAAATATGACGTCTACCTGCCGGATTCGCCGAGCAATGCACCGATCATCGCCATGATCCACGGCGGTGCCTGGTCGGGCGGCGACAAGGAGGATGCGGGCGTCGCCGTGGACAAAGCCGGCTACTGGGTTGCCAAGGGCTATGTCTTCGTCTCGATCAATTACCGCCTGCTGCCGAAGAAGGATCCGCTGATCCAGGCTGCCGATGTGGCGCTGGCGATCGCCAATATCCAGAAGAATGCGACCAATTGGGGCGCGGACAAGAACAAGCTGATCCTGATGGGCAGCGGCGCCGGCGGCCATCTGGCGGCATTGCTGTCGTCCAATCCGTCGCTCGCCTCCGACCAGGGCGCCTCGATCTGGTCCGGCGCGGTCATTCTCGAAACGCCGGCGCTTAACATCCCGGCGATCATGTCCAGCAGTCATGATACAGTCTATGACACCGCCTTCGGCACCAATTCCGATTTCTGGGAAGACGCTTCGCCCACCAATCTGCTCGACCAATCCGGCTTGCCGATGCTGGTGGTCTGCTCGTCGGAGAGCAGGCAGGACACCTGCGCCAAGGCCAATGCCTTTTCCCAGGCGGCCAATAATCTCGGCGTCAAGGTGACCGTGTCGACGCAGGGGCTGTCGCCGAGAGCCATCAACAGCCAACTCGGCGTGTCGAGCAGCTATACCAGCAACGYCAACGATTTTATCCAATCGGTTCTCTGAGAATCGACTCAGCAATTCGATTCCCACAAGCCAAAACGCAAAGCGGCCGGATGCAACTCTGCATCCGGCCGTCGCGCCCCGTATTCTCACGCGCAGTTGTCCCGCCTGACACCGCACGCAACACGTCGACCAAACCGCTGCTTGGGAGGAGTATGGCTTCCGTCCCCGCCGCTGAGGAAGCCAGAACATTGGCCCGGTCAACTTGAATTTCGGTGTAGATGATTCGTGCCGATTGCGATTTGAGGAATATCAAAAACTACCGATCACATTCGGCCACAGATTGTAACGACAGCCTGCCTCCGAAAGCCCGCAGATTCTTTCGATCGCAGATGGATCCATTTGCGGCATCAATGCGTTTTCCCTAGTGGCTGCGAAATTCGCTTTCGCCGGTCTTGAAACTTCTGTGCCTCGGGCTGCGAGCCGACGTGGGGGAATGCGAGCGGCCTTCAACAACGGAGGATCCGTCATGAATAGAATTCGTACGGTCAGCGGGACAGGCCCGGTCTATGTCGACGACAATTCGATCGGCCATTGCGCATTCGAAATCAACGTCTACAAGAACGGCAACGGCCAGATCAGCGGCCACGGCCACGTCATGGGCGACAGTCTGATCCTCGGCAAGATGTCGGCCGGACAACGTGTCCAGATAGCCGACGGCGAAGAGGGCCACAGATTCAGCCTCTACCCCGGCGAATGGACTCCAGGAGAACGGCGCATGGACGTCGACACCGGAGAGGATATCGTTCATTAAAGCGCATCGCGATCTCCGGGATCTGCTCGCGGCGCTTCGGCTCTTTGTTTCCGCGCATGTCTCTCGAAACCAATGACCACTTTCGGGAAACATGTGCTCGCATTGCGGACATCTCTCAGCGAGCCTTGGCGCCAAATCGCGCGTTAGGGCCGCCAGCCAGAGGTTTGGCGACGAATCGAATATCGCAAGGCCGGTTCTCGCTTCAATTTGGTAAATCCATATTCGGATTATGAAATTTTCAACGAGTTCGGTGCTATCCCATGCGTTGTGAGGGTAGAAGATGGTCGCCGGACTTACAATCGTCGTTTGCTGCGTCGGGGTGGTGCTGTACTTCATCGTTGAATGGCGGCCACGGTAGTGCACTCAGCCACCGTGGGCTGAGTGATATTCGGAAAATACATTCTCCCGGATGGATTGCGTTCATCTCCGTCTGTCGTGAAAAGCTGTTTTTTTCTGTCCGCCGAGGCGAATACGGTCACCTAAGCGATCTGATGCAGCTGATCCCAATTGCCGGTAGACATGCCGGCGACATGGACTGCGAACTTTTCAATATGGTCTTCCTCTCATCGTCGTGGCCCGCTCTTGTAGCGCGGGAATCGGGGCGCCCTGCCCAGGGAATTGCACAACGCGGTCGAAACCAGGGACGGCTATCGGAACCACGCCTCGCAAGCCTGGGTGATGCAGCTACCTTAGCGAACTTCAGCCGCCGACGTTCTCGAGTCCGCCGGGTATGCACGGGCGCCAACGCAAGACTTCGAATATTTTCGCCTCGGCCTCATCCACAAACTGGCGCTTCGTGCGCACACCGGGCCTCGCGATGTCGCCGATCCCAAATTCGCCGGCCGGTCGGAGCTTACCTTTCGCGATCACGCCGTCATCACGCTCATATTCGATCTCGATGCCGACTGGCGGCTCATCTCTTCGCCATTGCATGTCTGACTCTCCCACTTGGCAGACGCTGGCATAGTAACTCAATGAGGGTTAGGTTGAGCCGAGAAACCGGAGACGCTACCATGCCGCAACGCCTCACAGACCGAGACGAAGTCCCGGAGATTGATCGTGACAATGATCTTATCACGGCGCTCGGAAAAATTGGCCAAGATGGGGCTGTCTTTCACTCTTTGCGGTGGATCCCTGATCAGTACGAGGATTTCTACACCATCCTCGTCGACGACCGCATAGTCGTGAAATTTGAGGTTGACCGTAAACTCGGAACGATCCTACCCGAAAGCGTGGAAACCGATTCTTTCGAGCAGTATCGGCGTCAAATCGGGCAGGGCAAAGACCGGATCAAGCTCGACAAAGCCGCCGCCAAAGCCAGAGCGAGACTGTCGAGGCCGTCCGCATGAAGGCGAGCGCCGCGCCCCATGAGCGAGAATCCGGCAAGATCACGAAGGCTTGCGAGGTGTGATCAGTTCAGCCGGGGTGGGCCGGGGCGAATGCTCCGCCATGTTTCAAGAACGGCAGGAAACGCTTCTTCTTCATCGAAGTAGGCTGAAATCCAGACTTCTCTCGCAGGGCCGGCGACAAAGCCATAAAAAGCCGCCTGCCGGTTGTCATCGCTCTTCTCTTCGAGCCGAAACCCGTACCGCGTGACGTTGTCATCGCGCTCGACGATCTCGTCACAGCCATCTACCGGCCTGATGTCCTGCCAGCGTTCGACAGGATCATCCTGATTGCCGCGCTCAAGCGATCTAATCCAGTAAGTGAGCCCCATGGGCGTATGCCAGAATACAATCGAATCGTCCTCGACGCGACGTGCCATCGGAAAGGGGAGTGTAATCCGATAGCCGTCTGAAAGGGTCTGATCGGGATCGACAAGCGGTGGCGGCTTCATAGGAACTCTGTGATCGGGGTGGGTCGATATCCGCAATGAATTGCACCTTACGGGTGAAGTCAAGGTATGGTCACGGCTTCAAAACTTTCAATGACTTCAGCGTCAAGTTTGGCTTTCAGCCGGGTTTCATCAGCTTTGTGTTAGGCGCCTATGCGACAAAGGGCGAGGCGACGAGCATCTTGGCTGGCATCCGACGCTGTGTGTCCGATGCCTACATCAAGCAAGGCGCATATGCTGGCGAATAGGGCCTTCGGCCGCTACCCAATGGACCTTTCCATGTTGCATTCCATGTTGCACGGATTCGCCGCGCGCAGTTTGAAATGGCTGGAAATCTCGGGAAGTTCGTCGCAACGCCGATTCAACATGCAAGGGCGCCTAAGAGCGGCTAAACGAGCCTCAAACCGGTGGAAATCTCGGTGAAATAATGGTGCCCCCAGAGAGACTCGAACTCCCGACCCTCTGATTACAAATCAGATTTTTCACCTCCAGCCAAGCCATTGTTTTGAATCAGAATTCCCGGTGTCCGTATAAATTACCGTGGTATTTCAATGTCATGACGTTGACAAATCAGGACAGTATGCGACAATCGTTGTACATTGGTTACTGACGAAACGACGGACACAGGGCGGACACGAAATGACCATCAAGCTCGATGATGCGACCATCAAGGCGCTTCCCCTCCCCTCTACCGGCAACAAGATCCATTACGATACCGAGGTGAAAGGCTTCGGGTGCCGCATCACTGCAGCCGGCGCCCGGTCCTTCATCCTGAACTATAGAAACCAGTCCGGCCGTGAGCGCCGCATCACGATTGGCGACTGCACCGACTGGAAGACGAAGGCCGCACGGGAGGAAGCGAAGGCCCTCAAGCGCCAGATTGACCAGGGCAACGACCCGCTTGCCAAAATTGAAGAAGCGCGCGCGGCAAAGACCGTCGCCGATATGTGCAAGCGGTTCGATGAGGATCACATCAGCAAGAAACGCGACAGCACGGCGATAGATTACCGGTCGCAGATCAAGAACCACATCCTTCCTGCCCTGAAAAACACAAAGGTCGCCGACGTTACCTATTCCGACATCGACGCCTTGCACCGGAAGATAACCAAGGCCGGCGCTCCCTATGCCGCCAACCGGGTTCATTCGCTTTTATCGAAGATGTTTTCCGAGGCGATCAAATGGAAGTGGCGCACTGACAACCCCTGCAAAGGCATTGAGCGTAACCAGGAGGAAAAGCGCCACCGGTATCTCGCGCCAACTGAGATTGCGGCGCTCACGGATGCGCTGGCAAAGCACGACGATCAGCAGGCCGCGAACATCATCCGCCTGCTTGTCCTGACCGGCGCGCGCCGCGGGGAAGTCCTGGCAGCAAAGTGGGAACAGTTCGATCTGACCGAGGGTGTATGGGTTAAGCCTGCATCCACGACCAAGCAAAAGAAGCTGCACCGCATCCCGCTCAATGCCCCTGTCCGACAACTGCTTTCCGACCTGCACAAGGCCGCGGACGAGAGCGACGACAAGAAGAGTGAATATGTTTTCCCTGCCGTCTCCAAAGCCGGTCACCGGGTGGAGATAAAGTACGATTGGGCTGCAATCTGCAAAGCGGCAAAGCTGGCCGATGCCCGTATTCATGACCTGCGGCACACCTATGCATCGGTGCTCGCTTCCTCCGGTTTGAGCCTGCCGATCATTGGCGCCCTGCTCGGGCACTCGCAGCCGGCCACGACAGCGCGCTATAGCCATTTGATGGATGATCCGCTTCGGCAGGCGACCGAACGCGTCGGCGCTGTTGTCATGCCACAGAAGACGGCGGAAATCATTTCGATCGGTAAGAACAATGGCTAGGACCAGTCGGCGAGGATTGGCAAGAACTCCAAAGCCTAGAACCGGTCAGCGAGGAGCGGATCGGAAAATTGTCACCGCTTTTGGCGGCGTGCCTGCTTTCACACTGGATTGGGATTCAATCGAGGCGACCGTCGGTAGGTCATTTTCGAAAGACGAGCGCGACGGGCTCGATAGTGTGGTCCGCGAATATCTCATTCGAAGAGCTGCCGAGAAGGCTGCAGTGCCGCTTGGTGACATCAAAGGTGTTGTTGCGGAAATCCGAAGCCTGTCTGTCAGGCTACTCTATACCCTCGGGGGCGCGACGGACGCGGAATTTGGCGCCGTGCAGGAAATCCAAAAATTCTTGCCGGGTTTACAGCATCCGCGGGCGCCGGAAGGGTTGTTCGAACTCGACAATTTGCCGGCTTACCTCGGGACCATGGCGGCCGCCTGCCTCAAAGCCGAGTCATCACTTTCGGAGCGCTCGCAAGGATTTGGCAGTTATCAAAATGCATGGCGGCACTTCGTGTCTGAACTGGATGCGTGGGCCGATACTGCTGAGGTCCACCGAAAGTGGGCCAACGATGGTGCCGGTGGTTACGATAACGTGCCGCCCTACGTCAGGTTCATCGACGTCATAATGAACTCCCTGCCAGACGAATGGCGGCACAGTTACAACAGCCCGATGCCGGCCCTCGGCCAAGCAATCCGCGAGGCAAGAAAAGGGGGAAGCGAATAAGCGCGTAATTTGGTGTCTTTTACTTCCTAAATGGCGGTTCTTGTCTTCGTTACAGTCGTAGGCGTCAACCAAACCGAAAGGACGCCTCTATGATTGACGTGTTTGAAGGCCTGATCGAGGAACGTGACCTCGCAAAAAGCTGGAACAAGGGGAAGAAGATTTCGACGCGCACCCTCGCCCGTTATCGCAACCAGCCGGACGGCCTGCCCTACATCGAGCTTGGCGGCTCGATCTATTACAAAATTGATAGCGTGCGGAAATGGATCGAAGCGCGTGAGCGTCATCCGAATGTTCGGAGGGCTGCGTAATGATCCATAAAAGTGAAAACCCGGTCACGCTTGCAGGCGCCCGGGTTCTCGAAAGCATTGGTTTCTCTCCCAATGCCGAGAACGATAATCAAAACCTGATCGAACTGCAAGCCACTTGGCTGCGCCAGCGCTATCCTATTTCGTGGGATCGTGCTCGGTTGATCGCGGGCCTCCATTTCGGAGGTCTGGTATGAGGGAAGCTGAAAAGAGCACCACGCCGCAACAGCGTTGGCGTGATCGCAATCCCCTCGCCACCTGGGCTCACTCGGCAACTCGGGGCGCTATACGCCGCGGCTTAATCCAGGTTCAGCCCTGCGAGGAATGCGCGGCGGAAAAAGCCGAGGCCCATCATCCTGACCATCGCGACCCTTTGCGCGTGGTATGGCTTTGCCGGCGGTGTCACAAGGCCGAGCACAAGCGTTTGAAGGGAGGCGCGCGATGACGACACTCCCCACTGACGCCATCCAGGCCGCCGCTTTGTGGCTTGCAGCACATAAGGAACCGCCGCCTCTGGCGGTTCCGGCAATCCGTGACCGGTTCGGGCTTTCGATGCTGGAGGCCTGTCGGGCTTGCCGCCTTGCCGCCGAACTGCGGAGGACGCGGCCATGACGAAGAAGAAAGGACCCAAGGACTACTTCTCGATGATAAGTCGGTCAATCTGGCGATCGACGGGGTTTTGCTCGCTCACGCTACGGGAACAGCACCTTCTCCTGTTCCTCATGACATGCCAGCATCAGACCCATATCGGATGTTTCCATCTCCCCGATCAGTACGCGCTCGCCGACTTGAACAGGTCGCGGGAGAACTGGACGCTTGCGGATTATACCAGCGCCCGGGATGGGCTGATCTCCGCCGGCATGGTTGATTTTGATCCGAGTACCTTCGAAATCATGATCGAGCGATGGATTGAGAAAAACCCGCCTGGATCTGGAAACAACGTCGTCAACATGGAGCGGTACATTGAAGCGGTCGACAGCCTGCGCCTGGCTGAAAAGCTGTCGGCCGATCTCACCAGCGCCATGACGCGTGAGCCTGTCCCCCAAGAACCCCCGGCACGCAGTTACGAGAGACAAGCCCCATATCTGTCACCGAGATGACAGGGGCTTCGAACCCCCTTCCGAGCCCCTTTGAAGCAAAGAGAAAGATACAGATAAGCAGACACAGACAGACAACGACACTGAAACTCAAAAAAAGAAAAAAAGGAAAAAAGAAAAGCACAGCGTCATTTCGACAATCAGCATCGGCATGTGACGAACCGGTGCTGGCTCTGGAGAGGGAACAAGCGGAGACGCTGGAGCAAACCAACTGGCGTCTCACTCGCAGCATGACCCGGAGCAGAACAAGCACCTTCCCTCATTTGCGGGAATGTCTCCGAGCATCCACTCAAAATACGCAGCATTCCTCGAATTTTTTCTCGCGCCGACATTTCCGAGGCGAAGCAACAAACAGGCAAATTTGCCTCTTTTGGTTTTCCACAAGCCGACACGACACATTTAGACACTGATACGTTATCAGACGACAAGTTACGACAATTATTTGATTTTGCTTGATATTCCATATTTCACCGATATCGTGTCCGCATTAGGTCCGTGTATCGGAGAGTTTCGCCTTGTCAGAGACAAGCAAAAAGGTAACTGGCACAAAGCCGCAAGGTAAGTCGCGCGTCGGCAATGGTAGAGACCTGTTGCCGGGTGTTGACGGCCGCTCTGTGACCATGCGGCGCTACAAGGAAATCCTGCTCGCCCTCAAGAACGATATGGGCGGCGATCCTTCCGAAGCCAAACTCATCATTGCCCGCCGTGCCAGCACTCTCGCCTGCTGGTGCGAGGAAGCAGAGGCAGCGATGGCTCGGGGCGAGGATATGGACATTGGCGAGTTCACCACCGCCTGCAACGCTCTTCGCCGCCTGTTGACTGATATCGGCCTCGAACGCAAGGCGCGGGACATCACGCCCTCGCTCGATAAGTACCTTGCAGACACTTACAGCGGAGCAGCCGCATGAAGCAGCTCTCCAACGTCACCATTGATCAGGCTCTCAAGGACAAGAAGCTCCTGGGTGGCGCTATGGGCAATCCTGACAGTTGGACGACGTGGCTTGCTGTGCTGCGTGCAGCCTTTGCACTGTCTCTCGATGCAGATCAGGACGCTATCTTCAAGCAGGTTGCCGGCGGTCGCGAGCCGCCTGTCAATCGTGTCCGTGAACTCTGGTGCATCATCGGCCGCCGTTCTGGCAAATCACGCATTGCTGCGGCTCTGGCAACGTACATCGCGGCCTTCGGGCAGCATGACAATCTTGCCCCTGGTGAGACAGGCACGATCCTGGTGCTTGCTGCGAGCCGTATTCAGGCCAACGCGGTCTTTGGCTACATCCGCGGCTTCTTCGAGTCTTCGCCCATCCTTCGGCAGCTTGTCGACAACGTCTCCAGCGACGAACTGAAGCTCAAGGGCAACATCGCCATTTCGGTGCATACGAACAGCTTCCGCACAGTCCGGGGCCGCACCCTGATTGCAGCCATCTTTGACGAAATTGGCTTTTGGCGCGACGAGGCATCATCGAACCCCGATACCGAAGTCTATCGTGCGGTGTTGCCGGCACTGGCGACGACTGGCGGCATGCTGGTGTCGATATCGAGTCCATATGCTCAAAGAGGTCTTCTCTTCACGAAGTATCATCAGGCCTTCGGCGTCGGGGGCGCCAACGTGCTTGTGGTGCAGGCCCCGACTGCGATGTTCAACCCGACGATCGATAAGTCGGTTATCGAGCAGGCGCACCAGGACGACCCGGAAGCGGCTGCGGCGGAATGGGAAGCGCAGTTTCGTGCAGACCTCAGCACCTTCATCGAACGGCAGGTCGTTGAAAGCTGCGTCGAAGTCGGTGTGATGGAACGTCCGCCGGTTCAGAAGTTCCGATACACGGCCTTCTGCGACCCGAGCGGCGGCGTTCATGACTCGATGACGCTCGGGATTGCGCACCGTGAGGGCGACATGGCTTTGCTCGATGCGATGCGAGAGGTGAAGCCGCCCTTTGCTCCTGCCGATGTTGTCAACGAGTTTGCGCGGCTCCTGAAGCTCTATCGCATCACGACCGTGACCGGTGACCGATATGCCGGTGCATGGGTGGAGGACGCCTTCAAGGTCAACGGCATTCGCTATGTCGCAAGCGAGCGCAATCGTTCGGAACTCTATCTGGACGCGCTGCCGCTCTTGATGGCGAAAACGGCGGTTCTGCTCGATCATACCCGGCTTGTCGGGCAGATTTCGCAGCTTGAGCGGCGCACGTCCCGCATGGGCCGGGACAGCATCGACCATATGCGCGGCGCATCGGACGACGTCGCCAACGCGGCCCTCGGCGCGCTGGTCTGCCTGCCTTCCGCTTCGAAGGACGCCCGGGGGCCGATTTCCCAGCCCGTCGTCAATCTAGGCCGCACGGCGCAGATGCACCCGTCCCGGAAGACGTCACGCATTCCCACAAGGAGTTCCTCCTATGACTGATGTTTCATGGCCGGATCGGCAGCACGCCTTGCACGACAAGCTTGCAGCCATCAAGGCTCGCGAGGCCGCGAACGTCATCGCCGGCAGGGATTTTGACCTTGACGAGTTGATTTCGGCCGAAGCCGAATTGGAATTGCTCCGGGTGGCCGAGGGCGAGGATCGCCGCCGTCATTTCGAAGAGGAAGCAAGGCTCATCGCGTCCCGCAGGGCTGCCCTCAAGGATGAGGTTAAGGCGCTGATCGCGGAGCGTGCCGAGGCCATCGACGCAGCCGAAGCCGCCGCCAAGACGCTGGCAGAGGCCCTGAAGACGCTGTTTGCCACCAATGCAAGGATCTGCGCCGCGCTCGCCCGTGTGGGGGTGAAACAGCCATTGTGGATCCAGGGGTCTCAGGCGCGCATGTCGGCGTCATTCCGTCTCTGCGCCGCACTGGTTCCCATCACCGGTCAGAGGTTCAGCGCCATCACCATGAAGAGCGTTGGCAATCTGCTGCCAGACGGCTCGCGGCTGTCTGAGACCTGGCGCGAGGCGGACGCACGGCAATGCAATTTCAAGGCAACCCTGAAGGAAATCTGAGATGACGAAGGAATTAGCCGCAGTTTCGGCCGTGGACGATGACGGCCCAATCATCAAGCCGCCAGTGGTGATTGATCCTTCGGTGGTGGTGCAGAATTATGCCGGGTTCGCGTTCAATGAATACCTTGTTCGCCTGCCGATCGATGCAGTTGCCGACGATCTGAACAGCAACCGCGACATGTGGCGGAAAGTTCAGAAGTCCAACCACGCGCTCGTGAAGTTCGATCGGCTATTTATCATCAGTTACGACGAAACATGGACTGCCGAATGCTTCGTTGCACAGGCGAACGGGCAAAGTGTCACACTTTCCAAGCCGCGGATCTCAGCGCTTCCCGAACGTGGCGAGAAGCTGCTGAACGACGGCACTTACCGGATTTCCTGGAATGGCGCCGGTTATGTCGTCATCCGCATCCGGGACAATTTCAAAGTTGATGGCCCGTTCGCAAACGCGGTCCTCGCAGAGAGAGCGCTGGCGCAAATGTACCCCAAGCGCGCCTAGCCGCGACGGCTCCCGCCTATTGCCTCGGGCGGGAGCCGGACCCTTTTTGAGGAATGCCCATGGCAAATGATCTGGTCGAAACCACTAACCTGCCTGTCTCGAGCGACGACGCGCCGGCCGCTTCCGTTCCTGCGGCAGTGGATCGTAGGGCGGAAATCGAGCGCGTGCGCTCCACGGATATCGAGCGATATTACCGCGACGGCATGGACCGGGAATTGCTCGAATTCCTCAAGGATGATTTCGGCGAGAGGTCACCGACCGATGTCATGGCTCCTGATCAGAGCCGGCGCGAGCTAATTCAGAGCGAGGCCGGCCGCAAGCTGGTTCAGGAATGGTCGCGATGGGGCAATTTCAGTAGCCAGTTGAGGGCGGTCCAGGACCAGGCGGGCAAGCTCGTCCGCGGCCTCGGTGGCGAACGCGAGCAGCGGGCCTTCATCGAGAAATTTGACCGGCAATTGCCGGAGAACCTTCGCTACGGAATCTACCAGGTCATCGCGTCCGGCGGGCTAGGCTTCGTTCGGCCCGCCGACAAGCAGGGCGTGGAGCATTTCAGCAAGGACAGCGTCGGCGCTGCCTTGGTGAAGGAATGGGGCAGTGCCGCACCGGAGAAGATAGGCCGGATCTGGAGCCGCATTGACTTCCTGAAGCTCGTCTGCGGCGACCTGTCCGCAGGCTTCGAATGGTTCAATTCCCTTAACGACCGAGAGGCGCGGTCAATCCTGGAGCACCTGGCGCGCTAATGTTCAAAATCGACCCCTATTTCCCAATTCCCGCCAGTATTTCGCCCTTGGACTTCAGCGCGGTCGGCAACGGCATTGCTGACGACACCGCAGCAGTCATCGCGGCGGTCAATTATGCAGCGGCCAACAGTTATCAACTGCGCGGCGCCAATGCCACCTACGCCGTCTCCGGCGACGTGGTCTTTGACACCATTTCCAACATCAACATTGACGGTCTAAAGCTGAAGCAGCTGACCCCGAACGACGTAAACCGCAAAACTCTGTATTTCACCAATTGCCCGGCAATGCGCCTGCGCAATATCACGGTCGACCGCAACGGCCTTGGTACTCAGGGCGGCTTGAACTCCGCGGCCGGGATCTGGATTCGCGGCGGCTCCGGCCATCGCTGTTATAACCTGGAAGGCTTCGGGAGCGGCAAGGGTAACGGCGTTGTCATCCAGCTTACGTCTGACAGCGTTTATGACTGCCTCTATGGCCGTGATATTGCCTATGACGAGCCCGGCGCTACTGACGACCGCGTGCAAGGCGTCTGGCTCTACCTGAATACGAATTGCATCTTCAATTCGCCGATGGCGAAGAACCTGTCCGGCAATCCCACAGGTCAGACACCGCTGCGCTTCACCCGCGGTATCGCCATGGGCGGCAACGTCAAATGCACGCTTGTCGCACCCCATAYCGACGGTGCCGACCAGGGCATTGATATCAGCGGCTCGGATGGCAACATTGATTGCCAGATCCTCGGCGGCACGGCCAAGAACGTTTCCTATTGGGGCGTGAAGCTCGCCAACACGCAGGTGCGTTGCAAGGTCATCGGTTTCACGACGGAAAACCCGGGCATCTGCGGCGTGGTCGTTGCTGGTCCCGATAACGCTTACACCTATCAGACCATGGACTGCCTGATTTCGGGCTGCACCACGATCAATGCAGGCACGCCTTATGCAGGTGTTTCCGGCACCACGGCCGGCTTCCGGATCATGAACAATTCCCACAACATTGATTTTCCCAAGGGGATCAGGTTCGTGGACTGCGATGCCATCAGCACCGATGGCAACATGCAATTCGGTTTCCACTCCGAGATTGATTATGCGGCCAACGATGGCACCTCGAAAAAGCTGAACGAGCTTATCAATGGCCGATCGATCGGACACACGGTCGCGATGTCCAGCGGCTTCGCTTCCTGGAATTGCTCGCTCTATGGTTCGACCAGCCAGACGCTTACGACGGGAACCCTGACGTCGATTGATTGGGATAGCGAAGAATACGATACCGCAGTGATGCACAGCGCCTCGGTTAACATCAACCAGATCAATATCAAGGTTGATGGACTTTACCGGATCGACGCCAGCATCAACTTCAATGCCAATGCGACGGGCGAGCGTGAAATCCGCTTGCGCCGCAACGGCAGCGATATCAGAGGGGCGCGGACGAGTGCAAACGCTGTGACCGGCGGCGATGACACGGTGCTCAATGTCAGCACTGTCATGCACCTTTCTGCCGGCGACAATGTCACCGTTATGGCTTTGCAGAAGAGCGGCGGCAATGTGGACGTACAGCGCGCGCAGAGCTTCTTCAAAGTCACGCTGCTTCAGCAATTCTAAGGAACCACCATGACACTCGCCGCCGCGCAATACGACACGCCCGCAGCCCTTGCCGTGGAATACAACGGCGAGTGCATGGGCGGCCYGATCGAATCCGGCGCGTTGCTGATCATGGAGCCGGGCGAGCCTGTCCGGCCGCTCGACGTCGTTTCCGTGCTGTTGAATGGTTTCGATGGTCCGTGGGCAAGGTTCGTCAACGCCTTGTCGATGGAAGGCTATGCCGGTCTCGTGAAGATATTCCTCGGGATATACGAGGCCAACGGCGAGCGGGTCTGTCTGTTCGGGCAGCTAAACCCGCCCACGCTCGTTCCGATCCCTGAGAGCGCCATAGCACAAATGTTCAAGCTTGATGTGCATGGCGAGTGCGGACTTGCGGACGCGCAAGCATTGCTTCTGCTCGCACCATTCGCCGGCATGGGGTTACCACTGGAAAAGGAAATCATCTGATGGGCGTGACGCTCTCCAGTCYGACAGACGCGACACGAATCCCCATGGTTCATGGGCTCACAGCAACGATGAAAGAGGCGTTGCCGATCCTGGTGTCGAATGTCCGTGCGATCAAGATTGCCAAGCAGGATGCAAAAGACCTTGGCGCGGTCGCCGAAACCGTGATGCAACATCGCCTTGCTTCGATGGCTGATCTGAACGATCCCTATCGGTTCGGAAACCGGTTCGAACGGTTCCTGGACAACGCCGCGAACACCTTCACTCGGGCAACGTTCATCGGTCATTGGACCGACATGATGAACACTATCGCCGCGGTAATGACGGAAAACCGCATCCTGAGAAATGTGCAGGATTGGGGAAGCCTCGGCACTCGCGAGAAGGCATCCATGGCCTATCTCGGCATTGATGAAGAGATGGCACAGCGCATCGCCGACCAGTTCAAGCAGCATGGCATGACGGAGCAAGACATTCGTGGCGGCAATGTCAGCGAATGGGACGACGAGCTTGCACGGCGGACATTCGGAGCGGCACTTAACAAGGATACGGATCGAACGATTGTTAAGCCCGGGATGGGCGACATTCCCCTATGGATGAAAAGCAATACAGGCAGGATTCTGACGCAGTTCAAGAGCTTCGGCCTTGCCTCGCATCAACGCGTGTTGATCGCCGGCTTGCAAGAACGTCCGCGGCGCCTGTTGGAGGGAATGCTCTTCGGGACGATGGTCGGGATGATGGTCGGATACCTGAAGATGATCGAGCGAAATGATTATGAGAAGGCCAACAATCTGCTGCAAAATCCTGGCAAGTGGATCGGCGACGGCCTCGATCGCGCCGGAATATTCTTCCTGCCCTACGAAGTGAGCAACACGGCCGATAAGGTGTCGGCCTCGCTTGGCGGACCCAACGTCTCGATATCGAGCATGTTTTCCCGCATCGCCCATGACAAGGATCATTCCGGCTCCCCGACGCGCTTCGCGAGCCGCGATCCGATCGGCGCCGTTGCCGGTCCCACGGCTGGCTTGTTCAGCGACTTGGCAACCATCATCGCGGCGATGACGCGCCATCAGCTTTCGAAGGTGGACGAGGCAACGCCCGACATCACACCGTCTCAAGAGAAGGCTGCGATCAACGCCGCTCTCCGGCAGATCCCAGGCGGGACGCTACCATTGATCAGGACGGCAATCACCGCTCCCGGCTCACGGTGAGCGGCCCTCTCCCATTCCCTTTGCATCAAAGCACAGAGGCAATCGGGAGTCGAGCGTCAGTCCAACAGATCGCGGAGAAAGCGCTTGGTATGCATCCCCAGGGCTTTTCGGACTTCCTTAAGTTTTATCTCCATTTCCCAACCATTGAAAAAGACAAGGAATGCAAGCAGTCCAATCGCCACTGACGCGGAACTTTCCGCCATGTGGTAAAACCACAGACCTACGGCACAACAAATTGCCCACCTAATCAGATACTTCATTTCTTCAGCCTCACCCCGGCGCCGCCGCCGTTCTCGGGGATGAACTCAAGCCCAGCGGCTTCAAGGGTTTCCATGAGCTTCGTCACCGTCGTGGAGTAAGGCTCTCTCTTGCCCGATTCAAAGTCAGCAATCGTTGCCCTGCCAACGCCAGCCTTCTCAGCAAGTTCTTGTTGCGACCAGCCGATCAAGCCGCGCGCTGCCCTCAACTGACCCACTGAAATAGCCATTCACCCGAACCTCATGCAAATTGTATTGACTTTAGACGATTCTCATGTAATTTGCATGATGTTGTAACACATTGCTAGAGGAATGCCAACATGCCGAACGACACCGTTCCGGCCGGCGGCGAAGCCGTGCCGTCAATCAGCCGCCGTACCGCCCTGAGGGCCGGGATCGTACTGGCGCTCACCAGCCACACCCCGGCCATTGCCGCCGAGCCGGCGCCGGAGCTGCCCGTCGACAAGGTCAACCGTCTTGCCGAGGAACTTGCGCACGCGCTGAACGAATACTCGTACGGTCAGTTTCATGCGGTCATCTATCCATCGGAACAAGCCGATTGGCCGATTTGCTTCCGAGTGACGCGGCTGGAGAACGATCCTCAATACGGCCTACGTCAGCAGGTCGAAGCCACGAAGACAGCGATGGCCCGCGCCAACCCGGGTTTTGACATCCAATCGAGACTTCTTTTCCATGAAACCGGGCACTGCACCGCCCTTATCTTCACCCGATAGGAGACGGTAATGAATATCCACGTCTACGGCCAGCGCCGGGCCGAACTCGAACGCATGATCGAGGAGATGATAGCGCTCTTGGACGTCATCGATGGTGATCCCGATATTGAGGAAGGCGGCGACCTGGAGCCGTCCCTTGGCAGCGTGCCGAAGTCGATCGACGGGCAGCTTGAATATGACCTGGAAGCCGACGACTGCGACGACGAGGACGGTGGCGATACCGAGCCCAACGGCGACGAACTCGATCTCAATGGCGACGAGAAGGACTATTCCGGCTATGCGGGAGAGTTTGATTATTCGGGCGGAAGGTAGGCAAATTTGCCGAGGTACAATTCGGCCCCGCTGCTTCGGTGGCGGGGCTTTTTATCCAGGCACCATGAAGAACGGCTTGCCTTGAAAATGTATCGCGATGCCGAGTGCAATGAAGACCACGACGATAATCAAAGGGATTGCAGCTAACGCGGCGAAGGTGCGGAAAGACTCATGTTGGTCGTTGTCCATAAGAAGCAAACGCTGACCAATCCGAGGTGTTCCTTCGCCTGCAACTTGGCGGCGCTGATTCGTCGGATTGGCCGCACATTTCGGACATAGGACGGACACAGGAAACGGGCCGTGTCCGCAGGCGATAAAGTCCTGGCTAAGCTATTGATTTTAAAGAGATTTTGGTGCCCCCAGAGAGACTCGAACTCCCGACCCTCTGATTACAAATCAGATGCTCTACCAACTGAGCTATAAGGGCAGCGGCGACCGAGTTAGCACATTTCGATGTTGTGTAAAGCAAAAAAACGCATCGCTACGGCACCCGATGGGCAATGCGGCTTGAGGCCGTTGTCGGCGGCGACTTGCTCAGCGCCTTTTCCCAACGGCTGGCGTCAGAGGAATTTCAAAACGGGGACCTTGGAATCCGCGGGCAGAAACGTAATTTCAGCAATGGATGAAATTTGGAGGGTTCGCGATGCGACTGCCGAAATTTGGTCTTGTATTGTTGCTGGCCACGCTGTCCGCCTTCGGGCAGGCCTTTGCCGAAACCGGATCGGGCGAGGCGATCAAGGTGCACCCGGTCGCCACCAGCAGCAAAAAGGGAGAATCGGGGGCGACGGCCGTTCGCCAGCCGCCGGTGACACCGATCAAGCTGACCGAATATGTACCGCTCAAGGTCAAGAACAAGGGGCCGGCCGAGGCCAAGGGGGTGATCTATTTCATCAACGGGCTCGACAGCTACAATCGCACCCGCGACGACTATCTCGCGACCTACCCTTATGTCTATGGCCTCAACACCCATTCGGGCTGGGATGTGATCGCGGCGAAATTCCCCAATGCCGAGCCCTATTCGCTCAATGCCATCCCCGGCTCAGCCATGTACCTGATGCAGCGCGTCGATGAGCTGCACGCCCAGGGCTACAAGAAGGTCATCGTCGCCGGTCAGTCCTGGGGTGCCTGGATCACCGTTGTGGCTGCAAAGCAGAATGGTGCCGAGAAGCATATCGATGCGCTGCTGCTCACCGCGCCGGCAAATTACGGCACCAGCGTCTGGCAGGGCAAGCCGAACAGCTATTTCATCCTCAACAAGACCGAGTATGAAGCCAATATCAAGACAATCCGCGTGCCGACGGCAGCGATCTTCTTCAAGGACGACGGCTTCGACCCCGGCGGCCGCGGGCCAGTGACGCGCGATACATTTGCCGCCAATCATGTCGCCGCGATGGTGATCGACCAGCCTCCCGGCTTCCTCGGCCATGGCGGTGGCTGGATGCCGCAGTTCGACTATATCTATGGTGGCTGCCTCGATACGTTTCTGGAACAGCCGAGGACGATGCAATGCGACACGTCGATCCCGGCCTCAAAGACCGACAGCCGGTCGGTGGCAACCGAACAGGATGCGCTGGACGGCGGCGCACGGCTGGTCTCGCTCTCTGAGCTCAACAACAGGACCTTCATCGTCACCGGCGCCTATGGCCAGGTGACAGTCGAACAATATTCATTGTCGATGGCCACCGTGACGGCCGACGACAGCACCTTTCACGAAGAGATGCGCGATGACGGCGATAGGATCTGCTTCCTCAAGACCTGCAGCCGCATCTACCAGCTCAAGGACGGCGGCTTTGTCGGCTTCGGATCAGACGGGCATTTGACGCGCATGGTCGAAGCGGATTGATCCGTCAGAACGTGGTTCGGCCTCGGAACCGCCGCTGGTAGCCAGGGTCGTAGAGCGAGCTCTCGCGAAAATCCTCGGCCGCCAGGCCGGGGCCGACGAAGATCAGCGCGGTGCGCTCGATCGGTTCTTCGGCGACTTTTGCCTCGATGGTGGAAAGCGTGCCGCGGACAATGCGCTCGTCCGGCCAGCTTGCCTTGACGACGATGGCGACGGGGCAATCGGCGCCGTAGAGCGGCGTCAGTTCGGCGACCACCTGCGGCAGAGCGTGGATGGCGAGATGGATGGCGAGCGTCGCACCGCTCTGGCCGAAATTGGCAAGCGTCTCCTTCTCCGGCATCGGCGAAGCGCGGCCGGAGACACGCGTCAAAACCAGGCTCTGGGCGACCGAGGGAATGGTCAGCTCGCGGCGGAGTGCCGCCGCGGCGGCGGCAAAGGATGGCACGCCCGGCGTCATCGTATAGGCAATGCCATGCTTTTCGAGCCGGCGGATCTGTTCGGCGACAGCACTCCAAACGGAAAGGTCTCCGGAATGCAGGCGTGCAATATCACGACCGTCGGCGGCGGCGCGAAGATATTCCGCTTCGATCTCGTCGAGCGACATTGGTGCGGTGTCAACGATCCGGGCGCCTTCGGGGCAGTAGCCAAGCAATTCCGGCGAGACGATCGAGCCGGCATAGAGGCAGACCGGGCATTCTGAAATCAGCTTGGCACCGCGCACGGTGATCAGGTCGGCGGCGCCGGGACCGGCGCCAATGAAATGAACGGTCATTGTCGTTTCCTATTCGGGCTTTACCCAGGACCATTGCGTCACCGGCATGGCCGGTCGCCAGCCGGTCATGGTGCCGACGGGGCTGGCGCGGGCGATATCGATGCGGATGAGGCTGCCGCCGCGCGCAGCATGTTGCTTGAGCAGCACGGCTTCCATTTCGGTCGTCACGGCATTGGCGACCAGCCGGCCGCCCGACCGGAGCGCGGCTATGGCGGCCTCCATGACGCCGGCTTCACTGCCGCCGCCGCCGATGAAGATTGCGTCAGGCGTCGGCAATCCAGCCAGCGCGTCGGGCGCTGTACCGTCGATCACGACGAGGCCCGGCACGCCGAAATTGTCGGCATTGCGACGGATGCGGGCAGCGCGCTCGGCATGGCCCTCGATGGCGACGGCGCGCATGGCCGGGTGGCGGAGCATCCATTCGATGGCGATCGAACCGGAGCCGGCGCCGATATCCCAGAGCAGTTCGCCCTTGCGTGGTGCGAGCGCCGAGAGCGTCAGCGCCCGGACCTCACGCTTGGTGATCTGGCCGTCGTGTTCGAAAAGGCCATCATCTAGCCCGGGAGCCAGTGGCAGGATGCGCGCATCTGGGACGGCTTCGACCTCGATGGCACAGACATTGAGCGGGTTTACAGACGCGAGCGCGAATTCGGATGCGACGTGGCGCGCGACGCGCTCCGAAGCACCGCCCAAGGCCTCCAGCACCACGAGCAACGACGGGCCGAAACCGCTCTTCGTCAGCAGTTCGGCAAGTTGGGCCGGTCCCTTCTCGTCCGAGGTCAAAGCAAGGATGCGCGCACATGGCTGCAGGTATGGACGGATGAGATCAAGCGGTCGGCCATGCAGCGATACCGTCGTTACATCCTGCAGCGGCCAGCCCAGTCGCGAGGCCGCCAGGCTGAAGGCGGACGGTGCGGGAAGCGTCAGCATTTCCAAGGGATCGACGCTGCGCGACAGCGTGGCGCCCATGCCGAAAAAGAACGGATCGCCGGATGCCAGCACCACAACCCCTCGCCCGCTCAGCGCCTTGATGCGCGCGACCGAGCCTTCGATCGGTGAAAGCCAGCTCTCGGCTTGCCCCCTGATCAGCGATCCCGCCAGTTCCAGATGCCGTTTGCCGCCGAAGACGAATTCGGCCTCGGCAATGTGCCGCTTGGCCTCGTCGCCGAGGCCCGCTATACCGTCCTCGCCGAGGCCGATGATCGTCAGCCAGCGGTGTTTTGCATGAGAAGGGTTCGACAGATCAGGCATGGCGAGAAAGCGAATCCTCATCCTGGGTGGCACGACGGAAGCACGCGGCCTGTGTGAATTGCTGGCCGGACGGCCGGAATTGGATACGGTGGTTTCGCTTGCTGGCCGCACGGAAGCGCCGAAGCCCCTGCCCGTGCCGACCCGCATCGGCGGTTTCGGCGGCGCTGTGGGGCTGGCGGACTACATGCGAAACGAAAAGATCGACCTTATCGTCGACGCGACCCATCCGTTCGCCAACCGGATTTCGGCCAATGCGGCGCAAGCCGCCCGTACTGCCGATGTGCCGATTTTCGCGCTCTGCCGCCCCGGCTGGGTGCGGCAGGCGGATGACCGCTGGATCTCGGTCGGCTCGATCGAAGCCGCAGTCGTGGCCCTGGGCGAGACACCGCGCCGCGTCTTCCTGTCGATCGGCCGGCAGGAGGCGCATCATTTTTCGGCGGCGCCGCAGCACGATTACCTGGTGCGCAGCGTCGATCCGGTCGAGCCGGCGCTTTCGGTGCCGCAGGCTGACTATATCCTGGCGAGCGGCCCGTTCACGGTGGAGGACGAAACCGAGCTCTTCCGGCAGAACCGGATAGACACGCTGGTCACCAAGAACAGCGGCGGCTCCGCGACCTATGCCAAGATCGAGGCGGCCCGGGCGCTCGGCATTGCCGTAATTATCGTCGAGCGGCAACCAGCAGCCGGTCTCCAGACCGTGCATGATGCCAGGACTGCGCTCGAAACGATCGTTCACTTGCTGTCGCCCGAAAGGGAACGCGGCGTGTAGACAAGGCCGGGTCTTTCGCCGCGGTCGATGATGCGCGTTTCCGGCGAGCCGATGATGACACAGGTCGCCATATCCGCAAGTCCGGCATCGGCTTCGCCCAGCGGCTTGACGACGATCCGTTCGTCCGGACGGCCGGCGGCGCGGCCGAAGATCACCGGCACGGTCGACGGCAGGGTTTCACGCAGCACGTCGAAGGCTTTGCCCAATTGCCAGGGCCGCGCCTTGCTGATCGGATTATAGAGCGCGATCACCAGCCCGGCCTCTGCGGCAAGCCTCAGCCTTTTGGTGATGATCTCCCAGGGCTTCAGGTTGTCGGAGAGCGACATGGCGCAGAAATCATGGCCGAGCGGCGCGCCGGCGCGGGCCGCAACCGCGAGCATGGCCGTCACGCCCGGCGTCACCACGATATCGATGTCTCGCCATTCTGCCGGCCCCTTTTCGATCGCCTCGCAGACGGCCGCCGCCATGGCGAAGACCCCGGGATCGCCGCCGGAAACGACGGCGACGGACACGCCAGCGGCAGCGCGCGTCAGCGCGGCATTGGCACGATCCAGTTCCTCGCGATTGTCGGAGGCGACTTTTATCTGGTCACCTCGCAGTGACAGGCGATCGAGATAGGGGAAATAGCCGAAGAACTCGGTGGCTTTCTCGACCGTATGCGACGCTTCCGGCGTCATCTGCTCGGGATTGCCGGGGCCGGTGCCGATCACGTAAAGCGTGCCGGTCATGGCTTGGTCTTCCAGCCCGGCACGAGCACGATCGAGAAATACGGCGCCTCGTCATTGGACTTGCTGGCGAGCGGCGTCATCCAGGTGTTGGCCATGGTGCCGCGTTCGACATAGTGGGCATCATTGATGCGGCCGGCTTCGGCCAGCGCCCGGCGGATCTTCGGCAGGTTGCGGCCAACCTTCATGATCACCGCGGCTTCCGTGTCACGCAGGCGGCGGACGAGTTCGTGCTCGTCCATCGTGCCGGGCAGGACGGAGAGGACATCGTCGCCCTGGACGATCGGCAATTGCGCTTGCGACCAGCAGCCGGACATGGCCGTGACGCCTGGAATGACCTCGGTCGGATAGCGCTGGGAGAGCCGCACATGCAGATGYATGTAGGAGCCGTAGAAGAGCGGATCGCCTTCCGAGAGCACGGCAACGGTGCGGCCTGCTTCGATATGCGCCGCAATCGCAGCGCTCGACTCCTCGTAAAAGGCAGTGACCTGATGGACATATTCCGGCTTGGCGCGGTGGATCTCGGTCGTCACCGGATAGTAGAGCGGCAGTTCGATCGTCGTCTCCGGCACGAGGCCGTCGACAATGCCGCGGCCATTGCCACGCTTGCCTTCCTTGGCAAACCAGCCGAGCACATCGGCGCTCTGGATGGCCTTCACCGCCTTGACGGTGAGCAGGTCCGGATCGCCGGGACCGGTGCCGACGCCGATCAGTTTTCCAATCTTCGTGTCGCTCACAGGCCGGGCCTCGCAAGTGAATTGAGGGCCGCGGCCGTCATGGCGCTGCCGCCCAGCCTGCCGCGGACGATGGCATAGGGTACGCCGTAGGATTGTTCGGCAAGCGCCGCCTTGGATTCGGCGGCGCCGACGAAACCCACGGGCATGCCAAGGATCGCTGCCGGTTTCGGCGCGCCGTCACGCAGGAGTTCGAGCAGGTAGAAGAGCGCGGTTGGTGCGTTGCCGATCGCCACGACCGAGCCGGCCATCCGCTCACCCCAGAGCCGGATCGCGGCGGCGGAGCGGGTATTGCCAATCTCCTTGGCAATCTCCGATGTCTTCGGGTCGCGCAGCGTGCAGATCACCTCGTTATTTGCCGGCAGGCGGGCGGCGGTGACGCCATGGACGACCATCTGTGCATCGCAGAAGATCGGGGCGCCATTTTTCAAGGCGGTGCTGGCCGACGCGACGAAATCGGGCGAAAACTCGAAATGACCCACCGCCTCGACCGATCCGGCTGCATGGATCATGCGGACCGCCACATCGGCTTCAGCCTCGTTGAAACGCGAAAGGTCGGCTTCGCTACGGATGATGGCGAAGGATTGCTCGTAGATCGCATTTCCATCGCGGATATAGTCGTATTCGATCATGTCCTGTCCAGTTGCAGAGCAGCGGCAATGGCACGCTCGCCTAGCCGATCAAGGCAGGCATGCGCCGTTTCGCCGCTCTCTTTGCTTTGCCGCACGAGCGCTTGCAAGCGCTGAAGTGCGGCATCGATGTCGTTTTCCGCAATATAGGTTGCGGGTTGACCGGAAGCCGCGCCATTTACGACAAGGCTATAGCCTTCCCGCGCACCAACAAAAGCGAGCGGGGCGGCGGCCGGATGGGCACAGCCCTTGGCACAGCCGGAGAGATGGAGGGCGATGGAGCCGTCGAGCAGGTCCGGGGCGTGGGAGAGGATTTTTGCGGCGAGCGTGTGTGTGTCGTAGAAGGCCGAGGCGCAGCCGAGTGCACCGGCGCAGAGGGCGATGGCGCGGCGCGGGTCGTGCGGGCTGGTGACGAAGCCTGACGCTACGGCATGTTGTTGGAGTTGGGATGCTTCACGTTGCGTGAGGCCTGTGAGGAAGAGGCCGTGGTTGGGGGAGAGGCGGATTTCCGCGGCGCTGTGGGCCTGTGCTGCATCCGTCAGGGCGATGAGCGTGTCTGTGGTTGCCTGGCTGTAGGGGAAGGCTAGGCCGAGGGCGAAATTGGCTTCAGGGCTTTGCTCGGAGAGTTCCGCTTCGGTGTTGTCGAGTGATACCCCCCTCTGTCCTGCCGGACATCTCCCCCTCAAGGGGGGAGATTGGCTAGCGGCGCCCTCAACAACTACGGCTGCCGAAGCAGTTGGGGCAAACTCTTGCTGGTCGAGAACACTTGTCTTGCCAATCAGTTGCCTAATGGAAGTCTTCTGATCCTCAGGTGTCGCTCCTGTTTCTCCGGGACGTTTCAATGACGCGATGTCCGCGCCCCACCCGATCTCCCTCCTTGAGGGGGAGATGTCCGGCAGGACAGAGGGGGGTGAGCCACAAGCGCTTACATCTACCATAAGCGGGAAAATACCGACCAATGGGGCTTCCGTTGACTTAAGGGCAGGTCTCTCGATCTCCGAAAACCGCACGTCTTTCCCACGCGCCGCTGGCCCGATCGCCGCGATCCTATTGAGAATGTCGACAATCGTCCCAACAAGCCCATCCTGCGTGACGACACCGAACACACGTCCACCGACGAAGAGCAGAAATTCGATCTTATCCCCATCCCTGTGCAAGAACGCCTCAGCCTTCACGTCCGCCGAGACACCGCCGAGGTGAAACATCCCGCCGCCATCCAGGGTAATCGCCAGCTTCGGCGCCAGCGCCAGAGGCGGAACGTGCTCCTCGACGCTCCGGCGCAGCGCCTCGGCAACCGGCCGCATGTCGACCAACTCGTCCGAGTCCATCCCCGCAAGCGGCGGCGTTTCGACAAGTCCGGTAGAAATATCGATGCCCGAAGCCCGAACAGCCGCCTCGAACGGCGCGACGGTCTCCGCGCGAAGCCCCCTCACCTGCAAACTGCCGCGCGCGGTGATCTCAACAATACCATTGCCATATTGTGAGGCGGCCTCCGCCAGCAGCCGCAATTGCTCCAGCGTTAGTCGGTTGTTGACAGGCCTGAGGCGCGCCAACAGGCCGTCGCCGGTCTGCATAGGTTTGGCCAGCGTCGGGCAGGCGCCGCGGCGCTCTGCGGGCGCCGGAATAGGGGTGGGCGGCTGTGGGGCGAGCCTGGGCATCGCTATCATTCCTGCTCGGCGATTGGTTAGACTGCTTTTCAACTCAATGCGCAAGCGAAGCCTTGCGCCGGATCAATCGTCAAAATCCTCACCCTTGCGCAGCAGGTAGATATCCATGATCCAGCCGTGCTGCTCGCGGGCGCGGGCGCGGGTGTCGAGAATTTCCTGTTTCTTCTCCGGGAGCTTGCCGGCGATGACGATCTCGTCCTCGGTGCCGAGATAGGCGCCCCAGTAAATCGAAGCCTCGGGGTCGTCTATCTCTAGAAAGGCCTGCTGGCCGTCGAGCATGACGGCAACGCTCTCACAATGCTCCGGGAAAGTGCACTTGAGCCGGCGTCCGGTGGTGATTTCCACGGGCTTGCCGACGAGATTGAGCGGAATCTTGTGCGAGGCGCAGAGCGCCTGCAGGCTGGTAATGCCGGGAATGACGGAATAGTCGAACGGCACTCTCGCCGCAGCCTTTACCCGATCCATGATGCGGATCGTCGAATCATAGAGCATCGGATCGCCCCAGACCAGAAAGGCGCCGGTGCCGTTTTCATCCAATTCGTCGCGGAACAGGCCTGAATAGATGTCGGTGATCGCCGCGTGCCAGTCATCGACGCTTTCGCCATAGCTGCGGCCGGCTGTCTGGCGCACGGGCACGGCATAATCCACGACCCGGGTCTTCGGGCTAGAGACATAGCGGGCAACGATATCGCGGCGGACGTCGGCAAGCTCGGCCTTTTTCGAGCCCTTGGTCGGGATGAACAGCACGTCGGCGCGATTGAGCGCGTTGATCGCCTGCACGGTCATGTGCTCCGGATTGCCGGAACCGATTCCCACGATCAGGATATGCCGCATTTGATAACCTCATATTTCCTAAGCAGACTTTCGTCGGCAAGCCGAGGATTCATCCGCCTGGTCTTTTGCTTTGTCGCAGGTTCTTGCCGGAAAACCGTTGGACACTTTTCCGGAACCTGCTCAGCCCATTCTGGCATGCATGGCCACGCGGTCTTTTGCTGCAAACGTCGTCCGGCGTCAAACGCCTGTCAAAAACCAGCATCATTTTGCCAGGCGAGCTTGCAAATATCTGGAAACCAAGCTCATTTAGGCGTCCCAGAGTGCAGCAAGCGAAGATCCATGCCCCGAACCTTCAATTCCGTTGCCTTTGTTGCCTCCACCGCCGATGAAGCCCAGGCGGCGCGCGAGGAACTGATGGGGCTCTATGACAATGTCGCGCCGGAGGATGCCGAGGTGATCGTGGCGCTCGGCGGCGACGGCTTCGTGCTGCAGACGCTGCATTCGTCGATGAACACGGGCAAGCTCGTCTATGGCATGAACCGCGGCTCGGTCGGCTTCCTGATGAATAAATATTCGAGCGCGAAGCTGCTCGACCGCATCGCCGTCGCCGTCGAGAACTCCATCAGGCCGTTGAAGATGCAGACGCTCGACGCCGACGGCAATAGCGCCATCGCCTATGCGATCAATGAAGTGTCGCTGTTCCGTCAGTCCTACCAGGCGGCCAAGCTGCGCGTCATCATCGACGGCCATGAGCGCCTGCCGGAACTGATCTGCGACGGGCTGCTGCTGTCGACGCCAGCCGGATCGACCGCCTATAATTTTTCCGCGCATGGACCGATCCTGCCGCTCGAAGCGCCGCTTCTGGCGCTGACGCCGATCAGCGCCTTCCGGCCGCGGCGCTGGCGCGGGGCATTGTTGCCCGACAAGGTCAAAGTGGAGATTTTCGTGCTCGAACCGGTCAAGCGGCCGGTCAATGCGGTCGCCGACAATACAGAAATCAAGTCAGTGATCGAGGTGACGATCACCCAATCCTTGGGACGGGCCGCCAAGCTGCTTTCCGATCCCGACCATTCATGGTCCGACCGCATTCTCGCCGAACAGTTCTCGACTGACGTCTAAATCAAGCTGAACACTCAAACCTGTGACATTTGATAGCGTCGTCGGCGACGTCTCTATCCATTTGCAATGCCCACTGATATATCAACTATACATCTGGCCTGTTTGCGACACGCGATCCTCTGATATATCAATTTGGTAAAAATCATGCCTGAAGCCGTGGAATCTCATAGCCGCCTCGCCTATCGCAGGCTCGAAAGCCTGATTGTGACGCTGAAGCTGGCGCCCGGCTCGCTGGTGACGGAGAAGCAGTTGATCGCACTTGCCGCACTTGGCCGCACGCCCGTGCGGGAGGCGATCCAGAAGCTCGAATGGCAGGGCCTGATAGCCGTGCGTCCACGTGCGGGGCTAATGATCACAGCGCTCGATCCGGCGGCACCAGCGATGATCATGGAGACACGCCGGCAGCTCGAACCGCTCGCGGCGCGGCTGATGGCCGGCCACATCTTGCCGGAAGCGCGCGAAAAACTGATCGACTGTGCCAAGCAGATGACGGAGTGCTCGATCACTGGCGACCACGAAGGATTTCTGAGCGCCGATAAGATTTTCGACGAAATCCTCGAAGAGAATTGTCCCAATCCATTTATCGCGCAAGCCCTGGCGTCGCTGCAGACACATTCACGGCGCTACTGGTTCGCCGGCGCCACACAGCAGACGCTGGAGCAAGCGGTCGAATTGCATGTGCGGGAGATCCGCGCCCTGCTCTCCGGCGATGCCGAAGCGGCCGAAAAAGAAATGACGGCGCTGGTCTGCGGCATGGCCGCGACAGGCGCCGTCACCGATCGGTGACAGGGGCTTTCAGTCGACGAAGGCGCGTTCGATGACGAACTGGCCGGGCCTGCTGTTGGCACCCTCTTCCAGGCCGGCGTCGATCATCAGTTGCTTGGTTTCCTTCAGCATCGCCGCCGAGCCGCAGATCATGCCGCGGTCGGTTTCCGGATCGAGCGGCGGCACACCGAGATCGGTGAACAGCTTGCCGGAGCGGATATTGTCGGTGATGCGGCCCTGGTGCGGATAGCTCGGGTCCCGGGTCACGGTCGCATAATGCTTCAGCTTGTCGCCGACGATTTCAGACAGGAATTCGTGATTGCGGATTTCCTCGACCAGATCGAAGCCATATTGCAGCTCCGCGACGTCGCGGCAGGTATGGCAAAGAATGACCTCGTCGAACTTTTCGTAGGTCTCCGGGTCGCGGATCAGGCTGGCGAAGGGCGCAATGCCGGTGCCGGTAGAGAACATATAGACCCGCTTGCCCGGCAGCAGCGCGTCATTGACCAGTGTGCCTGTCGGCTTCTTGCGCATCAGCACAGTGTCGCCGACCTGGATGCTCTGTAGGTGGCTGGTGAGCGGGCCATCCGGAACCTTGATCGAGAAGAATTCCAGTTCCTCGTCCCAGGCGGGGCTGGCGACCGAATAGGCGCGGTAGATCGGCTTGCCCTCGACCATCAGGCCGATCATCGCGAACTCGCCCGAACGGAAACGGAAATCGGCCGGCCGGGTCATCCGGAAACGGAACAAACGGTCGGTATAATGCTGCACGGCCGTGACCGTTTCGGCATAGACACCGGCCGGGATGGCGGCGGAGATGATTTCCTTGTTCAGTGCGGGCGCGTTCATGAAGTCCTGATTCCTCAGCATGTGCAATTTCGAACTAGGCAGATATTACATCGGCGATGGATATTGAAGGCATCGGTTTCCAATGCCATGAAGCCAGGCGGAATAGGCTTTTGAATATCCATGAATTCACGCATTCGACCATAGGCCGAAATGACGAGGATTTCCAGAAAATTGTTTGTGTACGAATGAATTTGCCCCTGAAGAGAGTTTTGCCCCCTGACCTGTGTGGATCACTTCGCAAATGCGTGCCGATTTCATCAGGTCGCACAATGTTCATGGTTGCGACCCGCGAAAATTGCGCGCACATTTCTCGTTACCAAACGGGGAGACTTCCAATGGGCAATAAGAAAGTGCTGAGGAAATTCTATGATGCGCGGGCCAAATCCGAGCAAGAAAAGCACCTCAGTTACATTCATCCGGACTGTACATTCCAGATCGTCGGCACAGACAAGCTCGATGCGCTCACCAAACGATGGGTAGGAAAAGAGGAAATTGAACAAGCGGCAACAATGCTGTTTGCGGCCTGGGATCTCAGCCAGCTCAAGATCGTCACCCAACACCAGAGTAAAGATACGATCTACGTGCACCGCCGCGGTGACGTCATCTATATTCCTGATGGTTCCAAGATAGCAGACACCCAGGTGGTCGATAAACTGACATTCAAGGATGACCTCATCATTGAATATCTGCAGTTCGTCGACACGTTCGCGGTGGATGAATTCATGAAAAAGAAGAATTCAAAGAAGAAAGCTACCAAATAGGGGAAATCGCGCAACGACTTGTCGCGCGACTATTGTGCATCTTCAGAACAAGCCGGGATGGCGTCGGTCAGATGGTCTGACGGTGCCAGACGGATTTTACGAAACCCGCCGCCAGCTGTAGGAATGCGGGTTCTGCGACGGCCGTGCGGTCGGCTGGTAATGGTTGGTGATGCCCGGCAGCTTACCCTCTTCCAACCGCTTGAGCGCCACCGGATTGGTGACGGCGAAGCTGGTGATGCCGACGCGCAGCATCAGCGGAATCGGGTCGATCAGCACGTCGCCCACCGCGCGCAATTCGCCCTTGTAGCCAAGCTGCTCGCGAAGGATCGAGGCATGGCTGAAGGCGCGGCCATCGTTGAAGGCCGGAAAGGAGGCGGCAACGATGGCGATGTTATCGAGGTAAGGCGCAAGGTCCCTGACATTGTCGGCCGGCTTGATCAGCACGCCGAGAGCGGTTTCCCCGGCCTTGGCCTTTTCAATGAAGGCACTCAGCGACAGGATAGGCTTCTCGTTGACGCCGGCCTTGTTTTCCTCGGTCTCGATCACCCATGGGTCGTCACTGACGAAGCCGGATTCATTCCAAATTCTGGTCATTCTGTGCTCCGGTCTCAAGCGGCTTCGGCGGCATTGCCGCCATAGAGGGCGACCTTGAACGGCTGGGGGCCGACACGGCGATAGGCCTGAAGGAAAGTCTCCTCGGACGACAAGCGCAGGCCGAGATAGGTATCGACCACCACCTCGACCGCATCCGTCACCTTTTCCGGCTCGAAACCGCGGCCGATGATTTCGCCGATCGATGTCTCGTTGTCGGCCGAACCGCCCAGCGTGATCTGGTAGAGTTCGGTGCCCTTCTTCTCAACGCCCAAAAGCCCGATATGGCCGACATGGTGATGGCCGCAGGCATTGATGCAGCCGGAAATCTTGATCTTCAGCTCACCGATCTCGGCCTGCCGCTCGGGCGAGCCGAAGCGTTCGGAAATTTCCTGCGCCACCGGGATCGCGCGGGCATTCGCCAAGGCGCAATAGTCCAAGCCAGGACAGGCAATGATGTCCGTGATCAGGTTGTTGTTGGCAGTCGCCAGATTGGCAGGCTGCAGAGCGCGGTAGAGCGGTTCGAGATCGGCCAGCGCCACATGCGGGAAGATGACATTCTGCTCGTGGCTGATGCGGATTTCGTCGAAGGCATATTCTGCGGCGAGATCAGCGATCAGGTCCATCTGCCGATCGCTGGCATCACCGGGAATGCCGCCGATCGGCTTCAGCGAGATCGTCACCATGCCGTAATCCGGGTTCTTGTGCGGCTTGACGTTCAAATCCACCCAGCGGGCGAAATCCGGGTCAGCCTTCTTCCAGGCCGCCAGGTTTGCCCAGCCTTCCGCGCGTTCGGGCAGGTTCGGTAGAGCGAAATAGCTGCAAATCTTCTCGACATCGGCTTCCGGCAGCGTCAGTTCGCCATTCTTGAGCGTCTTGAATTCTTCCTCGATCTCGGCCGAGAGCTTTTCGACGCCGGTCTCATGGACGAGAATCTTGATGCGCGCTTTGTACTTGTTGTCGCGGCGGCCGTAGAGGTTATATACCCGCATGATCGCGGTGATGTAGGACAGCAGATCCTCTTCCGGCAGGAATTCGCGGATTTTCTTCGCCACCATCGGCGTACGGCCCTGGCCGCCACCGACATAGACGTCGAACCCGATCTCGCCCTTGTCGTTCTTCTTCAGGTGCAGGCCGATGTCGTGCACCTGGATCGCGGCGCGATCATAATCGGCGCCGGTGACGGCGATCTTGAACTTGCGCGGCAGGAAAGTGAATTCCGGATGCACGGACGACCACTGACGCAGGATTTCGGCATAGGGGCGCGGGTCGGCAGCCTCGTCGGCAGCAGCGCCGGCGAAGTGATCGGCCGTGACATTGCGGATGCAGTTGCCTGAGGTCTGGATGGCGTGCATTTCGACCGATGCCAGATCGGCAAGGATATCAGGTGTATCTTCCAGCCGCGGCCAGTTGAACTGGATGTTCTGGCGTGTGGTGAAGTGGCCATAGCTGCGGTCATATTTGCGCGCGATATGCGCCAGCATGTGCATCTGCTTCGAATTCAGCGTGCCATAAGGGATGGCGATGCGCAGCATATAGGCATGGAGCTGCAGGTAGACGCCGTTCATCAGGCGGAGCGGCCGGAAGGCATCCTCGGCGATTTCGCCGGCGAGGCGTCGCTCCACCTGGTCGCGGAATTGCGCGACACGACCGGCGACAAAGGCATGATCGAATTCATCGTAGCGGTACATTACACTCTGTCCTCAGTGCATTCGTTTGCCGGCGCGGACGCCGTCAGATCACGTAATCGATCGTCGGCCCCTCGGCGCGGATGCGTTCGCGTAGCCGAAGCGGCCGAATGAAGCCATTGTTCACCTCGACGTCGATCAGATTGACGTCGAGCACGACATTGTCGGCGAAAGCTTTCTTGCCGATTGCCTCAAGCCGCTCCACATCCTCCTTGGTATGGGCGATCTGGGCACGGGCTATGCTTTCGTTCCATCGACCGTCGACATCGTACCAGACGGCAATGCCATCCGTCAGCCGGTTGGCGGTCAAAATCTGCAGGGCCATATCAAACTCCGGAAGTCTCGGCGGGCACGGATTGCCTTGAAAGCAAAGGCTCCGAATTGTCAAGGTTGGCGCCCGCCACGGCATCACCAATAATCACCATGACCGGCCCGGTCAGATCATCGCGACCATCGAGACCCGGCAAGTCGGCGAGCACACCGTGCAGCATGCGCCGGTCGCGGCGGCTGGCATTTTCGATGACGGCAACGGTGGTGTCGCCCGGCAGACCGGCGCCGATCAGACGGCCTGCCACGGAGGCCGCGACCGTGCGTCCCATATAGACGGCAATCGTAGCACCGGAAATGGCAAGGCTGGCCCAATCCGGCAGCACGTCTCCGGTCAGGTCATGGCCGGTGGTAAAGATCAGCGACGAGGCGACGCCACGCAACGTCAGCGGCAGTTCGAAATCGGCGGCGGCGGCGAAGGCGGAGGTGATGCCCGGCACGATCTCATAGCTGACGCCGGCTCCACGGAGCGCAGTCATTTCCTCGGCGGCGCGGCCGAAAATCAGCGGATCGCCGGATTTCAGCCGGACGACGCGCTTTCCGGCACTGCCGAGCGTGACCAGCAGATCGTTGATTTCTTCCTGTGATTTGGAATGGCAGCCCTTGCGCTTGCCGACAGGAATGCGATCTGCGTCACGGCGGCCCATTTCGACGATCGACTGCGGCACGAGCGCGTCGTAGACGATGGCATCAGCCTCCATCATCGCCCGCTGGGCGCGCAGGGTAAGCAGGTCCTCGGCGCCAGGGCCTGCACCAACCAGCCAGACATGGCCCTTGACCGCGTCCATGGTGTTGAGAAGCCGCGTCGCCTCACGCTCGGCTTCGGCCATGCGACCGAGGCTGACAGCATCCGCGACCTCACCGGAAAAGAACCGCCGCCAGAAAACGCGGCGGGTGACGCCCTTTGGCAAGACATGGTCGACGGCGTCGCGGTAGAGCACTGCCAGCCGCGCCAGCGGACCGAGCGACGGCGAGAGAATCTGGTCGATCTGGGCGCGAATCATCTGCGCCAGCACCGGCCCTGCCCCTTCCGTGCCGATTGCCACGGCGACGGGCGCACGGTTGACGATGGCAGGCGTAAGGAAATCACATTGTTCGGGCTGATCGACGGCATTGACCGGGATTTTTAGTCCCCGCGCCACTTCAGCGATATCACGGTCCGCTTCGTGGTCGCCGGTGGCGGCAAAGACCAATTGCGTGTCTTCGATCAGGCTGGCCTCGAAAGCGCGCGCGACATGGCGGATATCCTGCTGGATCACCAACATCATCAACGCGGCTTCTGGCCGATCGGCAATCAGCGTGATCTTGGCGCGCGTGTTCATCAACAGCCGCACCTTGGCCAGCGCCTCATCGCCATTGCCGATCACGGCGACATTTCTCCCTTCGACGCGGAAAAAGGCCGGAAAGACAGACAGCTGATCGTCGCGATTTGACATACACACACCCTTTCGAGAGGCTGCACTATCTTTCATAGCGTGGCAAAAGTGAAGGAACAGAAATCCGACAAGGGCGGAATAAGTATATTCTTATCCTCGGTTTTCGGGGTTTAAGAGCAATATCTGCCGAGCAGTCGAGTTGAGGATTTCGGTAAAATGGCCTATGATCACGCAAGTAAAGGTATGTGATCATCATGGCCGCACATTCAAAGATATCCACTGCGCTTTCATCGGATGATGCTCCGAGCGGCCACGATGAATGGTTCCGCGCGGAAGTCGAGAAAACGATTGCCAGATTGAAGGACGGGTCCGCAGTTCTGATCAGCGAGGAAGAGCACGATGCTCGCTGGCGGGAAAAACGAGCCGCGTTGCTGGCCGCTGCCCGGAAGCCTGAGTGACAGAGCTTCGCTGGTCTTCTGACGCCGAAGCAGATATCGAAAATATTACCGAATACATCGCTGAAAGAAATCCGGTCGCGGCCTTGGAGGTCCGCGATGAGATTGAAACACGAGTCAAATTGCTGAAGACATTTCCGACAGGTTGGAAAGCCGGTCGGATTGCAGGCACACGAGAGATGGTGCTCGCGGGTACATCCTACATTGCCGTTTACTCGGTCCGTGAAGAGGAGATCGTCGTCCTCCGCATCCTGCATTCGTCGCAGAGGCGGCCGCTGAAGTGACACTTGCGCTTCGAACCAACTTCGGTAGCAATCGAAAATCGCTATTTTTGCACCGTCCTCTTCTCGACGATAGAAATGAGATTTCCGATGTCCGAGACGCGCCGTCGCCAAAACACAGTCAAGAAGAAACCTACGACCAGTGGTTCTTGCGCAAAGTGCAGGAAGGACTGGATCGCGCAAGCGATCCGGCTGCCAAATGGTTTTCTCATGATGAAGCGCTGAAGCGTTGCGAGAACCGTCGCGCTGCGATTCTCGTGAGGGTTACCTGAGATTGCGACGAGTGACGCAAATCATTGGGCGCAGAAATGGCCGCCCGAATAATCTGTTGCTTGCACCGCCGAAGCCTTTCCAATCCGGCGGCTGACCAGCTAAGGTCGCGACAGCCATCGGAGCCCCCAAATGTCCTACGCCGTCAATGATGCCCTCGTCTCGCGCCTCCTGTCCGTGATGGAAAACGACATCATTCCGTTGACGCGGCGGGGCGTGGAGGCGGGCAACAAGGTGTTTGGCGCAGCACTTTTGCGCAAATCTGACCTGTCGCTGGTGCTCGCCGAAACCAATAACGAGACGGAGAATCCGCTCTGGCACGGTGAAGTTCACACGCTGAAACGCTTTTACGAAATGCCGGACCGGCCGGATACACGCGATCTGATCTTCCTCTCCACCCACGAACCCTGCACGATGTGCATGTCGGCGATCACCTGGGCCGGTTTCGACAATTTCTTCTATTTCTTCAGCCATGAGGATAGCCGCGACGCCTTCGCCATCCCGCATGACCTGAAAATCCTCAAAGAGGTGTTTGGGCTGGAGCCCGGCGGCTATCGGCGGAGCAACGCTTTCTGGAGAAGCTTTGCCATTGCCGAGCTCGCTGAGATCGCTGCTCCCGGCCACAAAAGCGAATTCGCCACCCGCATCGACGCCATAAAGGCAGCCTATGCCGAGATGTCCGATGCCTATCAGTCCTCCAAGGACGACAACGCCATTCCGCTGAACTGAGACCGCCATGCAGCCTTCAAAGGATATCAGCCGCCTGATCGAGATCATGGCGGCGCTCCGCACGCCCGTCACCGGATGCCCGTGGGATCTTGAACAGAATTTCGAGACCATCAAACCCTACACGATCGAGGAAGCCTATGAGGTCGCCGACGCGATCGAGCGCAAAGACCTCGACGACCTGCGCGACGAGTTGGGCGATCTGCTGCTGCAGGTCGTCTTCCATGCGCGCATGGCCGAGGAACTGGGCGAATTCTCGTTCGGCGACGTGGTCGAGGCGATCACGGCCAAGATGATCCGCCGCCATCCGCATGTCTTCGCTACCTCCGATGCCGACGATCCGACCAAGGTCAGGAAACAATGGGATGAGATCAAGACAGAGGAAAAGCGCGCTCGCGCCGAGCGACGGGCCAGCCGCGGCATCACCGAGGATTTCAAGGCGGGTCACCTGGGCAGTGTCGATCGAGCCCAGCCGGGATTGACCGAGGCGCTGAAGCTGCAGCAGCATGCGGCGAAAGTCGGCTTCGACTGGTCGGAGCCCGAACCGATCCTCGACAAGATAGAAGAAGAGATTGCCGAATTCCGTGCGGCCATCTCGACAGACGACAAGGCGAAGATCGCCGATGAACTCGGCGACCTGATCTTCGCCGCCGTCAATATCGGCCGGCATGTCGGCGCCGATCCGGAAATGGCGCTGCGGGGCACAAACACCAAGTTCCGGCGCCGCTTTGGTCACATCGAGAAGAGCCTCTCGGCGGCTGGTGAAAATCTGGAAGACGCCAGTCTCGAACGGATGGAGGAGCTCTGGCAGGACGCGAAGAAAAGTGAGCCGTCTAACCGCTCGTGAATGCGCCCTGCACTCGATTGCGACCATCTGCCTTGGCCTGATAGAGGCTCTTGTCGGCGGCGGAAATCAGTTCGACCAGGCTCTGGCCCTGCTTTGGCCCCGTGGCGACACCGATGCTGACCGACACTTTCGCGTCGCCGGCCGCACGAACGCTATCGCTGATGTTGCGGCACATACGCTCGGCCATGGCTATCGCCTCCTCATGGCCGGTGGCGTCGGCCAGCACAATGAATTCTTCGCCACCGAAGCGATAGACGTGATCATTGCCGCGCACGCTGCGCCGAACCGTGTCGGCGATCGTCTTCAGCACCGCATCGCCTTCGAGGTGGCCGAACTGGTCATTGATTTCCTTGAAATGATCGGCATCCACCACCATGACGCTGAAATCGTGGCCACGACGCATGGCGGCGCGAACCATGTCGCCGCCGTCGCGGTCGAGCCGGCCGCGATCGAGCAGCCCGGTCAGGGCGTCCAATCCGCTGCGCGACAGAAGATCGGTATATTTCTCGCGATAGGTCAGGTCGTTGAACAAGTCGGCGACGGAGCGTGACGGCACGGCCGCGCGGTTCTCATAGGTCAGCGCGAGATAGGCCGCAGTGACGGCGGCATAGACCGCCGCCATGCTGATCTTGCCGAACAGGCCGGCCCAGAACACCGAAGCGGGGGCACCGACGAGATAGTGCAGCGCGCCGAAGAAGCCCACCTGATCGAATGTCAGCGTGAGCACGCCGGCGACGAAGAAACGCGGCACCAGGCTTCGGCCGATGAGATTGCCGAGCCGCACGTAGATGATGATGATGGCGAGAGAGTCTATGTAGAGAAGGGTCGTTCCCCAGACCATCAGCACGCCCATTTCCCGCAGGAAATCGCTATCGGCAAGCACACCGCCATTTGGACCGCCACCGCCATGCAGCGCCAGCACGAAGCCGAACAGCAGGCAGACGAAATTGCCGATCAGCAGACCGTAGATCAGCTGCCGGACGGTTGTCGCGTCCTCCTTGATGTAGAGCAGCAGGATCATCAGCAGCTTGCCGGCAAACATCGTCGCCGATCCGGGCGACACTGCGCCGAACGGCAACTGCACATAGAATTTTGCAGCAAGATAGGTTTCAAGGAAATGCATCGTCCCGAGCACGGTCATGAAGATCCCGATGCCGATGCGCGCGCGAAAATGCAGGAGGACGATGAGGACAACGAAATAGATCACGGCTTCGAAGGCCATGAGTGCGAAATTATAGATTTCCATCGAAAGTAGCCCGGCGAGTCGTCCACGACAGGAAGCCGTTCTGCCTGCTCAACCAGGAATCGTCAACGGCTTAGCAGCCCTGAGACGACAGAATGCGGCCTCACACTTCGGTGATGCCGTGCGGACCGATATGCACAGCGCTCAGCTTGCCGGTGGCGTAGGCACCGGTGTCGACGCCGACGCGATTGGTGCCGAACTGGACCGTGCTCGACGGAGTATGGCCGTGGATGACAGTGAGGTCGAGCCGCGGCCCTTCCGTCAGGAACGGTTCGCGGATCCACATCAGATTCGAGTCTGACTGCTGTGCCAGAGGAATACCAGGCACGACACCCGCATGCACGAAAAGCAGCTTGCCGATCGAAATCGTGACCGGCAGGTTCTGCAGAAAATCGACATGCGCCGGCGGGATGGCGTCGCGTGCCAAACGCTTGAGCTTGTGCCCGCTGGAGTCGGCAGCCAGCAAGCCGAACACATCGATGCCATAGGATTGCAGCGTCTGCTCACCGCCCAATCCAAGCCAACCTGGATCGAAATGCCCATCCCTTATGAACCGTAGAAAAGCATCGTCGTGGTTGCCGCAAATGTTCACGCGGAAGAGCGGCGCCGGCATTTTCCGCATGAGATGCTCGATGACGCCACGTGAATTCGATCCACGATCGATGAAGTCACCGAGGCAGACGACGAGCGCCGGCTGGCCAATCTCCCGCGCCCGCTCCAAAATCCGTCGTTCGAGATTGAGAAGCAGGTCGAGCCGCCCGTGAATGTCACCGATCGCAAAGATATTCGCGACGCGCTCGGACGGTATGGTGATCCGGCTGCGCCGCGGTGCTTCGGGCTCTGGCTCAAAGAATTTGCTAATCAGTTTACGCATAGCAACGGCAACAATTCCACTTTGTCGGGACGGTCGTCATATCCAGATCCCGGACGTCAAGCATATCGGACCCGCGGGTGATCCGCGAGCACGTTCGACAACCCAGAAAAAAGCGCTGAGCCTGTCGGTTCATCACCGCGTCGAGATGGCAAATAATCGGCAATGCTGTCCCGAAATGGCATGTTCCATAAAATTGAATCGAAAAGTTTGAAAATAAGCCAACAAACGCCCGCTACATTCAAAAAGACTCAAAAAAAGTCGAACCAAGAGCCGCTCGGTCGCAGGGTGCGACATCGCGGCGGGACAATTTTGGTGTATGATTGGGGATTTTCGATGCAGAAACTGATCACGATTTTCGTGGCAACCGTGCTTTCGGTAGCGCTGTCCAGCACAGCCGCTTTTCCGTTCGGCCTCGGCGGACTGACCCGCGCGCCCGAACAGAACCGCGTGCCGTTCCTGCAGGAAAAGAGCCGGGCTGTCGCGCCTTTCGCGCATGTGATGTTCTGCGTCCAGCAGCCCGCGGACTGCACCGCTTCCAGCGGCCCGAGGATCGTCGATCTGACGCCAGCCAAAAAGCATGAGCTGATCGCCGTCAACGCGGAGATCAACCGTGAAATCACGCCTGTCAACGATGCCGGCAATGACCAGTGGACACTCGCGCCCATTTCGGGCGATTGCGATGACTATGCGATCACCAAGCGCCACGCGCTGATCGCGCGCGGCTGGCCTGAGTCAGCGTTGCGGCTGGCCGTCGCCTATACCTCCTGGGGCGAAGGCCACCTGGTCCTCGTCGTTCGCACCAGCAAGGGCGATCTCGTGCTCGACAACCTCACCGGCGCCGTCCGCAGCTGGCGCAAGACGGGCCTGCGCTGGGAAATGATCCAGGCAGCGGACGATCCGAAGGTCTGGTATCGCCTCTAACGGGTGCACACCGGTGGCGGAATACATAGAACGCGCGACAGCGTTCCGGCATAGCGGGGTGATCGCCTCACCCAAAACCGGTCTGCTCTACCCTATCAGTCTTCCCAAGGCTCCTTCGTAGCCGGCTGGCCGATACCGAGTCGGCGTTCCATTTCCACCGCTTCGGCTTCGGCGAGCCGCACATCGAGGCTGACTGAGCCGTCCTCGCGGTCCTCGCGGGCGTCGACGATGGCATTCTGGTAGAACCATGGCAGCAGCGACAGCTTGTCGACCGAAAGTACCACGGTCACCTCGGTCATCACCCCGGAAAGGCGCTTGCTGATCTCGGCCAGGAGAGCGTCGACGCCCTCCCCGCTGATCGCCGACACCGCCATGACGTTTTCGGTTCCTTCAGCCTTGGCGACGAGCGCCGCATGGGCTTCCGGCTCGAGCCGGTCGATTTTGTTCCAGACGTCAAGCATCCGGGTCTCGCGCTCGCCCTCTTCGATGCCGAGATCGGTCAGGATACGCAGGACGTCCGAGGCCTGGGCGGCATTGTCCGGATCGGAGATGTCGCGAACATGCAGGATCAGATCGGCTTCGAGCACCTCTTCCAGCGTCGCGCGGAAAGCGGCGACGAGATGCGTCGGCAGATCGGAGATGAAGCCGACCGTATCGGACATGATCACCGTGCGCCCCTGCGGCAGGCGGATGCGGCGCAGCGTCGGGTCGAGCGTCGCAAACAGCATGTCCTCCGCCAGCACGCCAGCACCGGTCAGACGGTTGAACAGCGTCGACTTGCCGGCATTGGTATAGCCCGCCAGCGCCACGATCGGATGCGGCACCTTCTTGCGCTTGGCCCTGTGCAATTGCCGGGTCCGGCGCACCTGTTCCAGTTCGCGCTCCAGCCTGAGAATCTTTTCCTGCAAAAGGCGACGGTCGGCTTCGATCTGGGTTTCACCGGGACCGCCAAGGAAGCCCGCGCCACCGCGCTGACGCTCAAGGTGGGTCCAGCTGCGGACCAGCCGGCCCTTCTGATAGTTGAGATGCGCCAGCTCGACCTGCAGCGAGCCTTCCTTGGTGGAAGCACGGCGGCCGAAAATTTCCAGAATCAAACCGGTGCGGTCGATGACCTTGGCGTTCCATGCCTTTTCGAGATTGCGCTGCTGGATCGGCGTCAACGGGTGGTCGACAATGACGAGGCCGGCATCGCCGTGATCGAGCAGTTGGCGGATTTCCTCGATCTTGCCGGAGCCGATCAGCGTCGCCGGCCGCGGCTGCGCCACCTGGACGATCTCGCCGCCGGCTATGTCGAGGTCGATCGCGCGCGCCAGCCCGGTCGCCTCGTCCAGCCGGCTGTCGCTGCTGCGGATCGAATGCGTGTCGTGGCCGTTTTTCAACACCGGCACGACGATGACCGCTCGATGATCGTTCCTGAGCCGAGACGTCTCGGGAATGAGAGATTCCTGGCTCGTATCGCGTTCTGAAATATCCATTACTCCACTGTGGCGCCCGATCTGCGCGCCCAAGGGCCAACGACAGATACGCCAATCCGTTCCATCCGCCGGGAACGGCAGATGATCGAGCCGGAAGGCTCGGAAGCGGATGTCTTAGCCGATATTCTCTTCGCCTTCAAACATCTGCACCGGTGAGCCGGGCATGATGGTCGAGATCGCGTGCTTGTAGACAAGCTGGGAATGTCCGTCACGGCGCAGCAACACGCAGAAATTGTCGAACGACGTCACCACGCCCGTCAGCTTGACACCGTTGATGAGAAATATTGTCAGGGAGATTTTCTGTTTACGAACAGTATTGAGAAAAARATCTTGTAGATTTTGAGAACGTTCAGCCATTGCGCCCGCCGCTTCTTGTTGCCGGCCCTTTATTGCCGGATTTTTGTCACATGCTTCCGGGCGGCCTCTGCCTCCGGCGGCCACCTTCATAGACTGCTATCAAATCGGTGTCTTTTCCGCAATGTCGAAAAAGGCTTCTCGGATTTTTTGCGAAACACTCCCAGGATGTCCGTTGGCGATGACCTGATCGTCGATTTGCACCACCGGAAAGCAGATGCTGGTCGCTGCCGTGATGAAAACTTCACGCGCAGCTTTCATTTTTTCAACAGAAAAGCCCTCTTCGCGGATCGTGAGGCCGAGCTTMTTTGCGACATCCAAGAGCGTGGTCCGGGTGATTCCACGCAGGATGCCGTGCTCGGCGGGACGCGTTAGAAGCGTCCCGTCTTCATCGACCATCCAGACATTGCTGGCGGCGCCCTCGTTCACTGTGCCGTCACGATCGACGAAAATCGCCTCGGCGGCGCCATGTTCCTTGGCGGACTGGCGCGCCAGTGCGTTTGGCAACAGGCCGGTGGATTTGATGTCGACGCGGTCCCAGCGGTTCTCAGTGACCGTTATCGCCCTGATTCCATTCTCGTTCTTGGCAGTGATGATAGCTGGGTTGGCGCTCCGGGCGATCACCACGACCGACGGCTGGGTCCCGGCGGCGGGGAAAACAAAATCGCGCCTGGCTGCACCGCGGGTCACCTGGATGTAGAACAGGCCGTTCTTCACCAGGTTCTTCTTGATCACCTGCTTGATCACGTGGATCAGCGCCCTGCGCTCCATCGGCCAGGCGATCCTAAGTTCCGAAAGCGACCTCCCCAGCCGGTCGAGATGCCGCGTCAGGTCGACGATAACGCCATGCCTGACCTCGCAGACTTCGTAGACGCCATCGGCGAACTGGAAGCCGCGATCCTCGATATGAACGGCTGCGTCGCGAAGCGGGACATAGGCGCCGTTGACATAGGCAATTCTCGACATGCTTAAATCCTTATTAAAATGTAGCTGTCAGACGCCGAGCGTCTTCAGTTTGCGATGCAGCGCCGAGCGCTCCATGCCGACAAATTCGGCGGTGCGCGAGATATTGCCGCCAAAGCGGTTGATCTGGGCGATCAGATAATCACGTTCAAAAAGCTCGCGCGCCTCGCGCAGCGGCAGCGTCATGATGTGCTGGTCACCGGTCGATGACACTCTCGGCATCGCGTCCAACACATCGGCCGGCAGCATGTCGGCGGTGATCGGCGTATCCGGACCGTCCGACTGGGCCAGGATCAGCAGCCGCTCGATATTGTTGCGCAGCTGACGAAGATTGCCCGGCCAATCATGGGCCTGAAGAATCGCCAGCGCGTCGTCGCCGATCTTGCGCGCCCTGATGCCGGCATGGTCGCAGATCTGCCGCATGAACAGGTCGACGAGGAAGGGAATGTCCTCCCGCCGGTCGGAAAGCGGCGGCACGCGCACGGGCACGACCGACAAGCGATGATAAAGGTCCTCGCGGAACTTGCCCTCGCCGATCATATGCTCAAGGTCATAGGCGGTCGAGGAAATGATGCGGACGTCGACCTTGACGCGCTTGGAGCCGCCGACGCGTTCGAACTGCTGCTCGACCAGAACCCGGAGAATCTTGTTCTGCGTCTCGCGCGGCATCTCGCCGATCTCGTCGAGATAGAGGATGCCGCGATGCGCCTCTTCCAGGGCACCGGTCCGGCGCGGCTGGCCGGGCGTGCCTTCGGTGCCGAACAGCGCAATCTCCATGCGCTCCGGCGTGATCGTCGCGGCATTGAGCGCTACGAACGGGCCTTCGGCGCGCGAGGATTTGCGATGCAGGATGCGCGCCACCAGTTCCTTGCCGGAGCCGGACGGTCCGAGAATCATCACGCGACTATTGGTCGGCGCCACCTTATCGATCGTCTGGCGGAGCTGCGAAACCGCGACGGAGGTGCCGATCAGTTCAGCGGTGTCGCCGGAGCGCTTCTTCAGATCCCGCACCTCGCGCTTGAGCTTGGAGGTTTCGAGCGCCCGCTCGGCAATCAGGATCAACCGATCGGCCTTGAACGGCTTTTCGATGAAATCATAGGCGCCGCGACGGATGGCGTTGACGGCCATCTCGATATTGCCGTGGCCGGAGATCATCACGACAGGCAGTTCCGGATAGCGGTTCTTGATCTCGTCGAGCAGGCCGAGCCCATCGAGCCGGCTGCCCTGCATCCAGACATCGAGAAACACCAGCCGCGGCACGCGGTCGGAGATCGCAGCCAGCGCACTGTCGCTATCGTGCGCGGTCCGGGTCTCGTGACCCTCATCCGACAAGATCCCCGAGACGATTTCGCGGATATCCTGTTCGTCGTCGACAACCAAAATATCAGACGCCATGAGCACTTACCTTCCCGTCAACTGCCTCGGCCGCCGCGTCTGTGCGCGGCAGCAAAACTCGCATCATGGCGCCATAGCCATGGTCAAAATCCGCCGGCGCATCGTGAAGCTCCAGATGGCCGCCATGTTCCTCGATGATCTTCTTGACGATCGGCAGGCCGAGCCCGGTGCCCTTGTCGCGCATGGTCATATAGGGCTCGAGAATGCGATGCCTATTTTCCTGCGGCAGGCCTTTGCCATTGTCGATGATATCGACGATGATCCGGTCGCTGCGCTCGTCGACGCCTGCCCGGACGAGAATCTTGTATTCGTCGCGCGTCTCGCCTTCGGGGATGGCTTCGATCGCCTCGACCGCGTTCTTCACCAGATTGGTGAAGGCCTGGCCGAGCATGCGGGCGTCGAAGGCGCCAAACAGCGGCTCGTCGCCCCATTCGCGGATGAAGCGGATGTTCTGGCTGCCCATCTCGCGCAGGAAGACGGTGTCCTTGAGGATGTCGCGCAGGTCGCTCGGCGCCTTGGACGGCTTCGGCATGCGGGCAAAGGCCGAGAACTCGTCGACCATCCGGCCGATATCCTCGACCTGGCGGACGATCGTGTCCGTGCATTGGTCGAAGACGGCACGGTCGTCCTCGTTGATCTGCCGGCCGTAGCGGCGTTTAAGCCGCTCGGCCGAGAGTGTGATCGGCGTCAGCGGGTTCTTGATCTCGTGGGCGATGCGGCGGGCGACATCGGACCAGGCGGTCGAACGCTGGGCAATCATCAGGTCGGTGATGTCGTCCATGGTGATGACATAGGATTCCTGTCCGGCATGCGATTCCTCGCGCGTCACCTGGACATTGACATTGCGCTCCTTGCCGCCCTGGATCATCGCCAGTTCACGGCGAAATTCCTTGCGCGCGCGAGATGCCGCCTCGGTCAGAAAAGCATCGATTTCCGGTGCCACGTCGGCGAGCTTGCGGCCRGTAATATCGGCCGGCTTCAGGCCTAGGAGGAATTCGGTCGAGGGATTGGCGATGGTGATCGTCCGGTCGCCTTCGACGCCGATGACGGCTGCCGTGACGCCGGAAAGCACCGCCTCGATGAAGCGCCGGCGGTCGTCGACCTCGTCCTTGGCGATCAGGATTTCGTCGCGCTGGGTGACGATCTCGTCGCGCTGCGTACGGATTTCCGAAATCATCTTGTTGAAGGTGCGCGACAGCGAACCGACGTCGCCGTCGATCGCCCGGACCGGCACGATGACGTTGAGATTGCCACTCGCGACATTGTCGGCTGCACTGATCAGCAGCCGGATCGGCCGAACGATTCGGTCGGCCACCGCGATCGCCGCCCAGATGGCAGCCAAGAGCACGATCAGTGCGAAGCCCAGGTAGATAATGCCGAAGGCGATCTGGGTGGTGACCTGACCTTCCTTCATCGATTTATAGTAGGCGGCGTTGTCCTGCATCAGATGCAGCGCATTCACGACTTTGGGGTCGACGGCGCGGATCGTGTAGAGATAGGCGTCGATCTGGTTGAGTGCGATAATGGCGCCGACGATATTGGTGGAATTCTGCGGAATGAGCGCCGGCCGGCCGGCCACGGCTGCCCTCAACGCATCCTGGGGCGCCGGCGGTACAGGCCGGATATCGTCCATTTCGGAGCCGACGATGACCGTGCCATCGGCATTGAGAAGCTGGGCGCTGATCAGGCCGCGTCCCTTGGTCTGGCGGGTCAGCAGTTCCTCGAAACCACCCTTGTCCAGGGCGAAGAGCTGGCGATAGCTGTCGAGGTCGTTGGCCATGGAAATCGTCTGGCCTTGCAGATAGCTGGCATTCTCCTTCACATAGGCTTCGCCGACATTGATGGAGGAATTGACGATTTCCTGCGTCTGGGTGCTGAACCAACGGTCGAGGCCGGCGCTGAGAGTCAGCGATGCGATCACAGCGACAAGAATCGCAGGCGCGATCGCCACGATCGAGAACAGCGAAACAATGCGAATATGCAGCCGCGCCGCCGCCCGGCCGCGGGCGCGCGCCTTGATCAATCGGTAGAGCTCATAGCCGACCAGGACCATAAGTCCCGAGACGAAGACCGCATTGATGATGGCAGAGGCGAAGACGACACTGTCAACAGGTTCGATCGGGGTATAGCCGAGCAACACCGCCAACGTCGCAAGCGCCACGACCAGGGCGCCGCCGGCGACCGCAATGCCGGCCGACGTGGAAATGCCGCGCCGCTCCCCAGTCGTCATTGCCTGTTCTGCTACCGCTTCCGCCATGCGGTGGTTCCCCTTTCCGGTCTGGCGACCGGTGCAATTCTGTTCATGACGGCCGGCGACAAGGCACCGAAGGCGGACGCACGGCCAGGAGATGTCGCGGGGGAAGCGTGGAATCGCCACGTCCCGACACAAACAATGCGTTGCTATAGAGCAACGCATTGTGGCGAAAATGCAACGTGAGTGCCCTCAGGTCAAGGGTTGATCACACCATTCTAGCACTGCGATAGACGGTGACGCCGAGTTCGCGGATCTTTTTACGCAGCGTGTTGCGATTGAGACCGAGCAGATCGGCAGCCTTGATCTGATTGCCGCGCGTGGCGGTCAGAGCTGCCAGGATGAGCGGATATTCCATCTCGGCCAGCACCCGGTCGTAGAGGCCAGGCGGCGGCAGGTTGTCGCCGAATTCGGCGAAATAGATGCGCATATTTTCTTCGACGGCCTGTGAAATCGAAACCGAGCCGGGCGCCGCACCGGGCTTTACCGCGGGGCCGGCAGCGATATCCGGCTTCAGTTCAGAATCGGCGATCTCGCGGGTGATCACGTCCTGCGGATAGAGTGCTGTAAGCCGCCGGACGAAATTTTCCAGCTCTCGGACATTGCCGGGCCAAGGATAGGATTTCATCACGTCGAGCGCTTCGTTGTCGAAGCGTTTTGGCGCCATGCCTTCCTTCTCGGTCATGGCGACGAAATGGCGGACAAGATCCGGAATATCCTCGGCGCGCTCACGCAACGGCGGCAGGCGGAGCGGCACGACGTTCAGGCGATAATAGAGGTCTTCGCGGAACAGTCCCTGGTTGATCGCCTGTTTCAGATCCTTGTTGGTGGCGGCGACGATGCGGACATCGGTGCGGATCGGGGTGCGGCCGCCAACAGTGGTATATTCTCCCTGCTGCAGCACGCGCAACAACCGGGTCTGGGCGTCCATCGGCATATCGCCGATCTCATCGAGGAAGAGCGTGCCGCCTTCCGCCTGTTCGAAGCGACCGGTCGAGCGCGCCTGGGCGCCGGTAAAGGCGCCCTTCTCATGGCCRAACAGTTCCGATTCAATGAGATCGCGCGGGATGGCGGCCATGTTGATCGCGACGAAAGGGCCATTGCGGCGTTTGCCGTAATCGTGCAGCGCCCGCGCGACCAGTTCCTTGCCGGTACCGGATTCGCCGGTGATCATCAGCGTCAGGTCGGTCTGCATCAGGCGCGCCAGCACCCGGTAGATTTCCTGCATTGCCGCCGAGCGGCCAACGAGCGGCATGGCGTCCTGCTGGTCGTCCTCGTGACGCGGCGGCTTCTTCTTCGGCTCGGCGAGTGCCCGGCCGACGATGGCGATCAGTTCGGTGAGGTCGAAGGGCTTGGGCAGATAGTCATAAGCGCCCTTCTCCGAGGCGCGGATCGCCGTCATGAAGGTATTCTGGGCGCTCATGACCAGGACCGGCAGGTCTGGCCGCACCCGCTTGATACGCGGCAGCAAGTCGAAAGCGTTCTCGTCGGGCATCACCACGTCGGTGATCACGAGGTCGCCGTCGCCGGCCGAGATCCAGCGCCAGAGCGTGGCGGCATTGGAGGTGATGCGGACATCGTAGCCGGCGCGGCTCAGCGCCTGGTTGAGCACTGTGCGGATCGCGGCATCGTCGTCGGCGACCAGAATTGTGGCAGAACTCATTTGGCTGATTTCCCTGGTTCGTCGTAGATGTCATCTGCCTGCACGTTCTTGGAGGCAGGCATGAGCACCCTGAAAATGGTCTTGTTGTTCTGCCGGTCGCATTCGACGATGCCGCCATGGCCGCCGATGATCTTGGCGACCAGTGCCAGGCCGAGGCCCGAGCCGTTGGTCTTGGTGGTGATGAACGGGTCGAAGAGGTGCGGTTTCAGGTCCTCCGGCACGCCGGGGCCGTTGTCGATGACGCAGAACTCCAGCGGCAGTGAGATTTTTTCCCGCGTGCCGGCGACGGAGATGCGGATGCCGGGGCGATAGGCGGTGGTCAGCATGATCTCGGCATCAGCCCGGTCGGCCACCGCCTCGGCGGCATTCTTGACGAGGTTGAGGAAGACCTGGATCAACTGGTCGCGATTGGCATGCACGGCCGGCAGCGACGGGTCATAATTCTCGGTGATCTTGATATTGCGGGCAAAGCCGGCTTTGGCGATCGCTTTCACGTGGTCGAGAATCGAATGGATGTTGCAGGGCGCGCGGTCCACCGGCCGTTCGTCGGAGAAGACTTCCATGCGATCGACAAGCGACACGATCCGGTCGGTCTCCTCGCAGATCAGCTGCGTCAGCGCCCGGTCCTCGTCGTTGACAGAGGTTTCGAGCAGTTGCGCGGCACCTCGGATGCCGGAAAGCGGATTTTTGATCTCATGCGCCAGCATCGAGGCCAACCCCGTCACCGAGCGGGCCGCAGCGCGGTGCGTCAGCTGCCGGTCGATCTTGTCCGCCATCGACCGTTCCTGGAAGACGATCACCACCGCGCCGGGATCGGTCAACACCGGGGCGACATAGATGTCGACCAGTTTATCGGCTCCAAGCCGGGGAGAACTCAGGTCGACCCGGTATTCGTTGACCGGCGCCTTGCGTTCGCGCACCTGGTCGATCAGCGTCAACAACGGGCTGCCGAACGGGATATAGGCATAGATCGTGTGGCGCGACAGATAGGCTTCGGAGGCGCCGAAGAAGGCTTCCGCTTCCCAATTGGCAAAGGCAATGTAGCCGTCCTCGTCGACCATGATCACAGCATTCTGGATGGCATTCAGAACGCCGAGGGCAAGATCGCTGCCGCTGGTCTTCTTGGTCTTGCGCTTGGAAGGATCGCCGTTCATGCGGCCTCTCTGACTGATATTTCGGAGGCCGGATCGAGCAGGATGTCGCGCATCGCGCCGATGACCATTTCCGGATCATGCGACGTCAGCACGGCACTGCGCCGTTCTGCTGATAGCGCAGGTGCGAAGCGCTCCAGCGTCCAGTTGACGTGTTTTCGCGCGTGGCGAAGGCCGGGCGGTGCGCCATAAAAGTCCAGAGTCATACGATAATGCCGTTCGAAAATGTTCGCGATCTCAGCACGGCCGGGCGCTGTGCGCATGCCTGCCAAGACGCCTGCATGCCATGGACGACCCTGCGAGCCGCGGCCGATCATCACCCCATCGGCACCGGATTTCCGGAGGATCGTGGCGATATCATCAGCAGTTTCGACATCGCCATTGGCGATCAGCGGCAGCTTTATCCGAGCGCAGACTTCCGCTATCCGGTCCCAATCCGCCCTGCCCTCGTAGAATTGCATGCGGGTGCGGCCGTGGACGGTGATCATCTGCGCGCCGAGCTCTTCAGCGGCATGGGCCAGCTCCGGCGCGTTGATCGACTGTTCGTCCCAACCGAGCCGCATCTTGACAGTGACCGGTACTTTCACCGCCTTCACGGTCGCCTCGATCAGCGACAGCGCCAGCTGCGGCTCACGCATCAGCGCCGAACCAGACAATCCACCGATCACTTTCTTGGCCGGGCACCCCATGTTGATATCGATGACATCGGCGCCGTTGGCTTCCGCGATTCGCGCCCCTTCGGCCATGTAGTAGGGGTCGCGGCCAGCAAGCTGGACGATGTGCGGGTGGATGCCGGAATTTTGCAGTCGCGACCACGATTCGGCTGAATTGCCGACCAGTTCGCGGCTGGCGACCATTTCCGTCACCACGAAGCCCGCGCCGAATTCAAAGGCGAGCTGGCGGAACGGCAGGTCGGTGACGCCGGACATCGGCGCGAGCGCCACCCGGTTGCGGAACTCTACCGGTCCGACGCTGAGCGGTGATGTCAAAACGTCCAAACTCAAATGCTTATCTTTCGGGCACCATTTTCCAATGCATTATTTTTAGACATTTCCATTTCACTTGCCAAGCGGATTCGCGTGCAAGCCTAAAAAACTAGCTGTCTTGACAAATGAGCAGACTGGCAAAGTCGAAGCGCTCTCTATAAACCGATTGCGGCAAATTCCAGCAGGCAAATTTCGGACAGCATGAACCACGACAATACAAATAAGATAGGCATTCTCATCGTCGCCGCGGGCCGCGGCGAGCGTGCCGGCGCGAGCGCGGAAGGACCCAAGCAATACCGCTCGATCGGCGGCAAGCCGGTGATCGCCCATACGCTGGAGCGTTTCCTCGCATGGCCGCGCTCCGGGGCGATCGTCGTGGTAATCCATCCAGATGACGAGGCCTTGTTCGCCAAGGCGATCGCGATGCTTGACGTCTCTCACACGATCCGCACGGTCCATGGCGCCCCGACACGACAAGGTTCCGTGCTGGCGGGCCTCGAAGCGATGGCCGAGCTGTCTGTTTCGCACGTCATGATCCAGGATGCTGTACGCCCATTCGTCGGCTCCGACCTGCTCGATCGCATCGCCGCTGCGCTCGATGCCGGCGAACGCGCGGTGCTGCCCGCCACGGCCGTTGCCGATACATTGAAGCGTGGCTCGCCGGACGGTCACGTCGCGGAAACCGTCTCGCGGGCTCGGCTCTATGCGGCGCAGACGCCGCAGAGTTTCCTGTTCGAGCCGATTCTCGAAGCACATCGCGCAGCCGCCCGGTCGGGGATAAGCGATTTCACCGACGACGCGGCTATCGCCGAATGGGCGGGGCTTGCGGTAAAACTCGCCGAGGGCGACCGTGAAAATGTCAAGCTGACACTTGCCAGCGATATCGAACTGGCGGACCAGAGACTGATGCAGACGAACCTTCCCGATGTGCGGACCGGCAACGGCTATGATGTCCATCAACTCGAACCGGGCGACGGCGTCACGTTGAGCGGCGTGTTCATCGCTCATAACCAAAGGCTCAGGGGCCATTCGGACGCCGATTGCGCGTTGCATGCCCTGACCGACGCATTGCTGGCCACGTGCGGCGCCGGCGATATCGGCGACCATTTTCCGCCGTCCGATCCGCAATGGAAGGGCGCTCCGTCGCGCATTTTCCTCGAACATGCGGCAGCGATCGTCCGGGATCACGGCGGCGTCATCATGAACGCGGATATTTCCATCATCGCCGAGGCCCCGAGGATAGGCCCGCACAGGCAAGCCATGCGACAAGCCCTCGCCGACATCCTCGGAATCGATCTGGATCGCTGCTCCGTCAAAGCGACGACAAATGAGAAGATCGGCTTCGTCGGTCGCGGTGAAGGTATCGCGGCCATTGCGACCGCCACAGTGGTATTCGGGAGAAAGCCATGAATGACAAGATCATCCTTGAACTCGCCCAGCAGGTCGTGACGATGTGCACGGACAAGAATGTCATGGTCGCGACGGCGGAATCCTGCACCGGCGGACTGGTGGCCGGCGCGATCACGGCGATATCCGGCGCCTCGCAGGTGCTGGAGCGTGGTTTCGTCACCTATTCCGACCAGGCAAAGATCGAAATGCTCGGCGTGATGCCGATCACGCTCAGGCAATATGGCGCCGTCTCGAAGGATGTATCGCTTGAGATGGCGCATGGCGCGCTCGCCCGCTCGGAAGCCGGCATTTCTGTCTCGACGACCGGCATAGCCGGTCCGTTGGGCGGCACGACCGGCAAGCCGGTCGGCCTCGTGCATTTCGGCGGGCGCCACTATAAGGGCAAGATGATCCATCGCGAGATGAATTTCGGCGATATCGGCCGCCACGAGGTGCGGATGGCTTCGGTGGAGATCGCGCTTGAAATGATCATCGAGCTCGCCAGGGAAGGCTGACGGACATCTGCGAGCTTGGCCGGCGATCACCGCGTGTGGGCTTCAGGGTTTTATTTTTTGCGGGCACACCTGTCTCACCGGCAATTGAAATCCTATGTGTTGTCCATGTGGAAAGTTGATCGGCCCATGGCGTGATCACCCGTCGGTGACTCATCGGACTGATTGAGGGGTAGTGTATGGCGATGACGGCACAAGCTTCCGAAACCGAACGCGATATCGAAGACGGCGTCTGGCCGGCGCGGCGACGGAAAATCCTCGATTGGCTGGTCAACGAGACGCGCAATCAGCGGTTCGTCGACAACATCCTGGTCGAAATGAGCGAGCGGCTGGTGGCAGCCGGCGTACCCGTTGTACGCGTCTCGTTTCATTTCCAGACCAACCATCCCCAATGGCGTGGCGCGCGCCTGCTCTGGCGCACCGGTCTGACCGAGGCCGAATTCGAATTCTACGGCTATGAGGTCGAGGTTTCGCAGCTTTTCCAGAAAAGCCCGATCAAAGTGATTTTTGAAGGCGCGCCGGAACTGCGCACCGACCTGACGCAAGTGCCGGCCGATCCCTCATCCGAGCCGACGCTGTATGCCGACCTAAGGCAGGATGGACTGACCGAATACATGGCTCTGCCCCTCGAGCACACGCTCGGCAAGCGCCATGTTGTCACCTTTTCGACGGCGCRCCCGGGCGGATTCTCGGATGAGCATGTTACCTTTCTGAAAGACCTTCTTCCGGTGATCGCGCTGGTCACCGAGATCCGCGTCAAGAACATCATGGCCCGGACATTGCTCCGGACTTATGTCGGGCCGCATGCCAGCGAAGAGATCCTCGCCGGCGCCACGACCCGCGGCAGCGGCGCCACGATCAGTGCAGCGATCATGATCTGTGATCTTCGCGACTTCACGACGCTTTCCTCGCTCTGGCCGCGTGACTTCGTCATCGATCTCCTGAACGCTTATTTCGATGCCCTTTCAGGACCGATCGAGGAACATGGCGGCGAAATCCTGAAATTCATGGGCGACGGCCTTTTGGCCATCTTCCCGCTTTCCAAGCCGAGCGCTTTCAGCGATTTGCTCGCCGCCATCCGCGAAGGCCGGGCGGCGATGGCGGCGCTGAATGAAAAAAGTGCCGGGGAAGGCCGTCCGCAGCTCGGCTACGGTGTCGGCGTGCATTTCGGCGATGTGATGTACGGCAATATCGGCTCCAAGGCACGGCTCGATTTCACCGTCATCGGCCCGGCCGTCAATATTGCGTCCAGGCTCGAGAGCCTGACCAAGGATGTCAATCGTCCAGTGCTGCTGTCAAAGGCGTTTGTCGAGAAGGCCGACTGCGCGAACGAGGTCGAGAGTCTCGGGCGATTCAGCCTGAAGGGCGTGGGCGAAGCGGTCGACGTGATGTCGCTCCGCTTCGACGAGCCGACCAGCGCTGGACATGGAAACGTTTATCCCATGCCCCGCCGACGTTCGGAGTGATCTACGGCGCGACCGGTGCAGCGTTCGGGCCGTATATCTGATCGGCGCGTTTCTCGAAGGCATCGGTGAACATGCGGAAGGCGCGGTCGAACATCGCGCCCATCATCGCACCGAGAATACGGCTCTTGAATTCATACTCGATAAAGAAATGGACTTCCGCACGGCCATCGCCGTGGTCGACGAAACGCCAGGTATTGTTGAGAAATTTGAACGGCCCGTCGATATATTTGACCTCGATGACCTTCTCATCCGGTTTGAGCAGAACCTGGGTGGTGAAGGTCTCCTTGATCGCCTTGTAGCCGATGCTCATGTCAGCGATCAGCAGCGTCTTGCCCTCTCGCTCTTTGCGGCTTTGCACATTAAGAGCCTCGCAGAGCGGCAGGAATTGCGGATATTTTTCGACGTCGGCGACAAGCGCAAACATCTGATCTGCGGAATGGCGGGCGATGCGGGTGGTTTCGAACTGTGGCATGGCGTTGAAATATTGAACTCACCGCGTTGATACAAGCCCCCGCATCCGACGTGACCGGGCATTATTTCAGCGCTCCTCTCCCAGGTTGTCGCCGCGGGCCTGGTGATAGGCACGCAGGATGGCTGAGACCACCCTGCGGGCTTGGTCTTCATCGGTCTGATAGTTGGTCACCGATATGCGCATGACCTGCTGACCGCGCCATTTCGCACCTCCGACGAAGATCTCACCGTCTTCCTGGATGCCGGCGATGACGCGCGCGGTCAGTAAGTCCGCTTCCTCCGCAGGAAGATGGGCGCCGAAGCGGGCGATCACCTGATTGAGCACAACTTTGTTGAGGATGGTGACGCCAGATTCGTGGGCCAGCGCCTCTGCGATCAACGCTGCCGAATTGCAGTCGCGTTCGATGATATCGACGATGCCCTGTCGACCAAGATGTTTGATAACGGCCCAGGTCGCAAATCCGCGTGCACGACGCGAGAGCTCCGGGACATAGTGGGATGGATCTCGCTCCCCGTCGACGGCGCTCGGCAAATAGCTCGCCGCGATCGTCATGGCGCGGCGATGCGATAGCTCATCGCGAACGATCGCATAGCCGCAGTCATAAGGCGTCTGCAGCCATTTGTGACCATCCGTCGCCCAACTGTCGGCGTTCTCGACTCCATCGGTCAAGTGACGCAGCACTGGCGACACCTGAGCCCAAAGTCCGAAGGCACCATCGACATGCACCCAGGCGCCCTTGGCCTTGGCGGCCGGAATAACCGTCGCGAAGTCGTCGAACGCACCGGTATTTATTTGCCCTGCTTGGAGAATCACGATCACCGGACCGTCGACCCGCGCTATCGCCTCTTCGAAGGCGCTATTGATCATCCGTCCCTGCTCGTCCGTCGCAATCCTGACAACACGATCGTGGCCCAGCCCGAGAAATTGCAGTCCGGAGAACACAGTCGTATGCGCATCGTCGCCAATCAGAACTGAAATCGGCGGCGCACCGAACAGGCCCTGTACATCCGGGTCCCAACCGACCGCGCGCAGCACCGCGCTGCGCGCGGCCGCCAAGCAGCTGAAGTTGGCAAGCGTGGCGCCGGTGACAAAACCGACAGAACTTTGCCGTGGCAATGCGAGCAGTTCAAGCAGCCATGCGGACGCCGCGGTTTCCGCCGCAGCAGCAGCGGGCGTGGCAACATGGTTGCCGGCATTCTGTCCCCAGGCGGAGACGAGCATGTCGGCTGCAACGCCGACAGGATGCGATCCGCCGATGACCCAACCGAGGAACCTTGGCCCAGCCATCAGATGAAGGCCGGGATCAGCCCGGACAACAAGATCGTCAATCACCGAATCCGCGTCGGTCGATCCTTGCGGCAATGGTTCGGAAAAGCTTGCCAGCGCTTCGGAATATGTCTGCGACGGGCCATGCCGTCTGTCAGTAGAAGCGCGCTCCCGGAAAGCCGCCGCCTGCTCCGCAGCCTTCAGGAACAATGACCGGACATCCATCCCAACCTCCCCCTATCCCTGGTACGCAGTTTCGAGGAAAACAGGAAAAAGGCAACCCGATTCCGGAAAAGCCAGATCAGACCCCGTGGCGGCCAGCCAGCACCTTCGCCCGCGCCGCCCTCAACCGGGCGAAATCGTCGCCGGCGTGGTGGGAAGAGCGGGTGAGTGGGCTCGACGACACCATCAGGAAACCCTTGGTATAGGCGACAGTCTCGTAGGACTTGAACTCGTCGGGGGTGACGAAGCTCATCACCTGATGGTGCTTGCGGGTCGGCTGCAAGTATTGGCCGATGGTGAGAAAATCGACATCGGCGACGCGCAGGTCGTCCATCAATTGCAGCACTTCGTTGCGTTCCTCGCCCAGGCCGACCATGATGCCGGACTTGGTGAACATCGACGGATCGAGTTCCTTGACCCGCTGCAAAAGGCGGATCGAGTGGAAATAGCGGGCGCCGGGCCGGACAGTCAGATAGTTCGACGGCACGGTTTCGAGATTGTGGTTGAAGACATCAGGCTTGGCGGCGACAACACGTTCGAGCGCACCGGGCTTGCGCAGGAAATCCGGCGTCAGAATCTCGATCGTCGTTTCAGGTGAAGTTTCGCGGATGGCGAAGATCACCTTTTCGAAATGCTCGGCGCCGCCGTCCTCGAGATCGTCGCGGTCGACGGAGGTGATGACGACGTGGCTGAGCCCCATCTTCTTCACCGCTTTGCCGACGTTGGAAGGCTCTTCCTGATCGAGCGCTACCGGCCGGCCGGTGGCGACATTGCAGAAGGCACAGGCGCGGGTGCAGATCTCGCCCATGATCATGAAAGTGGCGTGCTTCTTCTCCCAGCATTCGCCGATATTGGGGCAGCCAGCCTCTTCGCAGACGGTGACGAGATTATGATCGCGGACCAGCGCGCGGGTTTCCTGGTAGCCCTTCGACACCGGCGCCTTGACGCGGATCCAATCCGGCTTGCGCAGCACTTCCGTATCCGGCCGATGCGCCTTTTCCGGATGCCGGAGGCGCTTTTCGGAATTGACCGTATCGAGAATGGTGACCATCGAGACCGTGCCTGTTTGCAGATGTATCTGCTTATAAATCAGAAGTTTGAGCGTTCAAAGCCAAGAGTCCCGAACACATCTCATCGCTGCATTGCAGACCCTGCAAGGCTTGATATCTAATCATTCGCGAGCATGCTTTCCAGCCAAGGCATAGCGAGGTACTGCCGCTCAAGGCGGCAATACACACGCTCAAGACTCTGCGAAAGGTGGGTCAGCGCCGGATCATTCGTCCAAGCGCGATGAGGATGCAGGCGCCAATGAAACCGATGACCAGATAGGCGAGCCAGCCGGTGTAGTCAACATGGAAGAGGTTGGCGAGGATGAAGTTCAGGAGCGCAGCACCGACGATGCCGAGAATGATGTTCATGATGATGCCGGTATTCGACTTCATGAACATTTCGGCGAACCAGCCGGCAAAACCGCCGATGATGATTGCCGCAATAAAGCCCACTCCATTTGGATGCATCGCATAGTCCTCCACTGACAGACGCCGCTTTTCCATAGCATGAAAGGGAGCAGCGGCGCTCATGAAATTTCTGTATTCCGGGTGCTCAGATATTGAGCGCCCGGCCATAGGCATCGAGCACGCTTTCCTTCAGCGTCTCCGAAATCGTCGGATGCGGGAAGATCGTGTGCATCAATTCTTCCTCGGTGGTTTCGAGGTTCATCGCCACGACAAAACCCTGGATCAGTTCGGTGACTTCCGCACCGACCAGATGCGCGCCGATCAGTTCGCCGGTCTTCTTGTCGAAGATGGTCTTGACCAGGCCCTGATCCTCGCCGAGCGCGATTGCCTTGCCGTTGCCGACGAAGGGGAAGCGGCCGACGCGGATGTCGCGGCCCTCGGCCTTGGCCCTGGCTTCGGTGAGGCCGACCGAGGCGACCTGCGGCTGGCAATAGGTGCAGCCCGGGATCTTGTTGCGGTCCATCGGATGCACGTTCGGCAGGCCGGCGATCTTTTCGACGCAGATCACCGCCTCGTGCTCGGCCTTGTGGGCGAGCAGCGGCGGGCCGGCGACGTCACCAATGGCATAGATGCCCGGCACATTGGTCTTGCCGTAGCCGTCGATGGCGATGAAGCCGCGGTCGGTCTTCACGCCCAGCGCTTCAAGGCCGATATTTTCGACATTGGCCTGGACGCCGACGGCGGAGATCATCCGGTCCGCGGTGATGGTCTGGGTCTTGCCGTCCTTCGTCTCGACCGTGGCAGTGACCGAATTGGCCCCCTTCTCGACCTTGGCGACCTTGGCTTCGAGCAGGATCTTCATGCCCTGCTTGTCGAACTGCTTCTTCGCCAGGCCCGAGATTTCCGCATCTTCGACCGGCATGACCTGGCTCATGATCTCGACGACCGTGACGTCGACGCCGAGCGTGCGATAGAAGGAGGCGAACTCGATGCCGATGGCGCCCGAACCCATGACCAGCAGCGACTTCGGGATCTCGTCGGGCTTCATTGCCTCGAAATAGGTCCAGATCAGCTTGCCGTCCGGCTCGATGCCTGGCAGAGCGCGCGGCCGGGCACCGGTGGCAACGATGATGTGCTTGGCGGTATAGGTGCCTTCGGGCAGCGTGTTCTTCGGGATCGGCCCCATCGGCTCGACCGGCTTCCTGGCGGTCTTGGAGACGACGATCTCGCCGGGCTGAGCCCCTGTCGAAGCCTTGGTGAGCTTGGCTTCACCCCAGATGACGTCGATCTTGTTCTTCTTCATCAGGAAGCCGACGCCGGAATTCATCCGCTGGGCAATGCCGCGCGAGCGGGCGACGATCGCCTTGATGTCAGGCGTGACCTTGCCTTCGATCTTGATGCCATAGTCGCCGGGATGTTCGGCATAGTGATAGATTTCGGCCGTGCGAAGCAGCGCCTTGGTCGGGATGCAGCCCCAGTTGGAGCAGATGCCGGCGAGGTGCTCGCGCTCGACCACAGCCGTCTTGAGGCCGAGTTGAGCGGCGCGGATTGCGGCCACATAGCCGCCCGGACCCGAACCGATGATGATGACGTCATATGCATTCGCAGCTTTCGTATCAGACATGGGGCGCTTCCACTCCTTAGACTAATCTATCGGCGACGAGCGCCGACCGGCCGAAAGGCCTTACATTCCCAGCATCATGCGGACGATCGGCTCGAGGCCGCGCCCGATCGCCGCGGTATTCTCGGCATCGAGATGAATGCCGTCGATCGGTGTGGTCCTCGCCACCGAACCAGCATCGAAGAAACCACAGCCCAGTTCGTCGGCGACATCGCGATAGACGGACGCCAGATTGCGGCTCTCATCAATCCGACTGGCAAACATCGGGCCAAGCAGCGCGTGATCGGTTTCGCAGAAGGGCGGCGGCGACACGAGCAGGATTTCCGGCTCAGTCTCCAATCCCATCGGCCAGGCGTGATGGCGGACGATCTCGACCAGCCGCCTGATGCCGGCGCCGACGATCACGGCGTTGTTGGCATATACAGGTTTCAGATCGTTGGTGCCGAGCAGGATTATTATCAGATCGAGAGGACCGTGCGTGTGCAGGAGCGTCGGCAGGACACGCGCGCCGTTGCGATCGCATTCCGCCATGTAGTCGTCATAGACTGTCGTTCGACCGTTCAAGCCTTCGGGGATGACGCGGACGCCGTGGCCGAGACCTTTCTGCAGCGTAGAGGTCCAGCGGTTCTCATAAGCATGGCGCTGTTCATTTTCCGCATCCACGCCCCAGGTGAGGCTATCGCCGTAACAGAGAATGGTTTTCATCAGAGCTTTCCCCAGATCTTCTTGCATTTCATCGCTGCCAATGCCTCAAACCTGGCGTTGAGGCCCTCAATGATGTCTGGCCAATTCCAGAACTTCACCATCGCGTATCCGACAGCCAGACCGTTGCCGAAATCCCATTGCGAGAGCTTGCTACGTGCCCGGCAATTTGGGCATTCGACATCGTCGCCATGGCCGTCGTTAAATGCAGACAGGGCATCGTCGATCGGCTGGAAGGCTTCGGTCCCTGCCTCGATCTCGACATGGCAATGCGGGCACCGGCCATGTTCTAGTTCTGACGAGAACTCGATGATTCTGCCTTGTTCGACCCGCACGCCTTTGACGTCGAGGAGCCGCCAATAGCCATTGTCTTCGGTTAGTATGGTTGCCGCCCGCAATCCTGGAACATGGCCATCACCTTCCAGAGTGTTGTTCGCTGTCTTTTCTCCCATGATCTGCTCAGAGAGGAGAAAGGCCGGCACGCGCTGGAAATCGCCGTGACTATGTCCARCAACCAGCTCCCCGAAAACATAGGACTGGAAGTAGTCCGACATGCGGGCGGCTCCAGACTTAAACCAGCATCCCCATCGGGTTTTCGATGTAGCGCTTGAACGCCTGCAGCAATTCGGCCCCCAGCGCACCATCGACGGCGCGATGATCGGTCGAGAGCGTCACGGTCATTACCTGGGCGATCACCATCTCTTTGTTCTTGACGATCACCCGCTCCTGGCCGGCACCGACCGCGAGAATGGTCGCATGAGGCGGATTGACGACGGCGGCAAAGTTCGACACGCCCATCATGCCCATATTCGACACCGAGGTCGTGCCACCCTGATACTCCTCGGGCTTCAGCTTGCGGTCCTTGGCACGCTTGCCGAGGTCCTTCATCTCGTTGGAGATGGCTGACAGGCTCTTGAGCTCGGCATGGCGGATGATCGGGGTGATCAGGCCACCTGGGATGGAGACGGCAACACCGACGTCGGAATGCTTGTGCTTGACCATGTTGCTGTCGGTCCAGGAGACATTGGCTTCCGGTACATCACGCAGGGCAAGCGCCATGGCCTTGATCACCATGTCGTTGACCGAGAGCTTGTAGGCCGGCCTGTCGTCCTTCTTCGGCGCGGCGTGGTTCAGCTCAGCACGGAGCGCCAAGAGCGCATCGAGTTCGCAATCCACCGAAACATAGAAATGTGGAATCGTCTGCTTGGACTCGGTGAGCCGCCGGGCAATGGTCTTGCGCATGCCGTCATGCGGCACAAGCTCGTAGGAACCCGGCTCGAAAAGTTTGAGCACGGCATCCTCCGAAGGTCCCTTGGCTGCCACCGGCGCTGCGGCGGCAGGCGCCGGGGCCGCAGCGGCTGTACCGGCCGGTGCAGCCTTGCCGGTGCCTGAGGCGACGGCCTTTTCGATATCGGATTTCACCACGCGGCCATGCGGACCGGAACCGGACACCAGCGAGATATCGAGGCCGGCCTCTTTGGCGAGACGACGGGCGAGTGGCGAAGAGAAGGCGCGGTCGCCGTGGGATGCTGCGGCCGGCTGCGGCGCGGGCGCCGAAGCGGCGGGAGCCGGGGCCGGCGCCGCCGCAGGAGCAGGTGCGGCTTCGGCCTTCGGCGCTGGAGCAGCAGAGGGTGCCGCACTCGCGGCAGCCTTGGCATCCTCGCCTTCGGCCGCCAGGATGGCGATCACGCTGTTGACCTTGACGTTTTCCGTGCCGGCAGGAATGACGATCTTGGCGACCGTGCCCTCATCGACGGCTTCGACTTCCATCGTCGCCTTGTCGGTCTCGATCTCGGCGATCACGTCGCCGGACTTGATCGTATCGCCTTCCTTGACCAGCCATTTGGAGAGATTGCCCTCTTCCATGGTCGGCGAAAGGGCGGGCATGGTAATGTTGATGGGCATCTTACTTCTCCCCCGCAGCAAAAGCGTCGACGAGCACCAGCTTCTTGCTGCCAATCTGTTTTCCGATGGAATTGGCGATTAGATAATTCAACGCGAGAAAGCTGACACCGAGGCCAACCAAACCCGAGGAAACCCGAATGATGGTCGGCCACGGAGCAGTCGCTAGCGCAGTCGAGCCACTGACGATGGCAGCTGTGAAGCCGATGATGAATCCGACGACAGCACCGGCAGCGAAACCGCCGATCAGCGAAATCAGCATCAGCTTCCAATAGATCGACCAGGTTATCCGCCTGACTTCATCCATTGTGGCCATGGGCCGTCGTCCTCACTTGTAGCAGACGGCTTTGACGGCATCGATGACTTCGCCGACATTCGGCAGAGCCAGCTTTTCGAGATTGGATGCATAGGGCATCGGCACGTCCTTGCCGGCAATTGTGATGACCGGCGCATCGAGATAATCGAAAGCCTCGCGGCTGACGCGGTTGGCGATGAAGTCGCCCACCGAGCTCTGCGGGTAACCCTCTTCCACCGTCACCAGGCGGCCGGTCTTCTTGACGCTTTCGATCACTGCTGGCAGGTCCATGGGCCTGAGGGTACGCAGGTCGATGAGTTCGACATCGATGCCCAGCTTTTCGAGTTCGGCGATCGCCTTGACCGCATAGGTCATGCCGATACCCCAGGAAACCATGGTTACGTCCTTGCCGGAACGATGGATGCGCGCCTTGCCGATCGGCAGGACGAAATCATCGAGCTTCGGCACGTCGAAGGACTGGCCGTAGAGGATTTCGTTTTCAAGGAAGATCACCGGATTGGGATCGCGGATCGCGGCCTTGAGCAGGCCCTTGGCGTCGGCCGCCGTATAGGGCTGGATGACCTTGAGGCCTGGGATCTGACTGTACCAGGCGCCGTAATCCTGGCTGTGCTGGGCGGCAACGCGGGCGGCGGCACCATTGGGGCCGCGGAACACCATCGGCGCGCCCATCTGGCCGCCGGACATGTAAAGCGTCTTGGCAGCSGAATTGATGATCTGGTCGATCGCCTGCATGGCGAAGTTGAAGGTCATGAATTCGACGATCGGGCGAAGCCCGGCCATGGCAGCGCCAACGCCTATGCCGGCAAAGCCATGCTCGGTGATCGGGGTATCGACGACACGCTTGGCGCCGAATTCCTGCAGCAGGCCCTGTGTGATCTTATAGGCGCCCTGATATTCGGCGACTTCCTCGCCCATGACGAAGACGTTGGGGTCGCGGCGCATTTCCTCGGCCATGGCGTCGCGCAGTGCTTCGCGGACCGTGATATGGACCATTTCGGTGCCTGCCGGGATCGCAGGATCGGCGGCAACTTCAGCCTTCGGCGCGGCCGAAACCGGTTTGGTCGGCTGTTCGGCTTCCTCGACCTTCGGGGCCGGGGCAACCGCCGGAGCAGCGGGCGGCTTGGCATCCGAAGCGCTCTCGCCTTCCTGCAGGAGCACGGCGATCGGCGTATTGACCTTGACGTTCTCAGTGCCGGCGGCAACCAGGAGCTTGCCGATCGTACCTTCGTCGACCGCCTCGACCTCCATGGTCGCCTTGTCGGTTTCAATCTCGGCAATGACATCGCCGGATTTCACCGTGTCGCCCTCTTTCTTCACCCATTTCGAAAGCGTGCCTTCTTCCATGGTGGGCGACAGCGCTGGCATGAGAATATCGATCGGCATTTTTCCTCACCCGTGTCTTCGGAGCGTCAGCCCCTGAATTTGGTCCAGATCAGCGCGGCAGCACCTGCGATGACCATCAGAATAACTAGCCTCTGTGCGAGGCGGTACCAGAATGGCGGTCTTCCGTGGATCGATTCGAATTCCAGCTGACGCCGCAGCCGCTCCGAACGCGTATCCAGATACTCAACTATCCTCCTGGCATAATGCAGCATCAATGTTGCCGTATGCCAGAAAAACCAGCCGAAGAGCGCAAGCAGGAGGACAGCAAAAACGATCCAACCCACCGGCTCCGCGGCTGTCATGCATCATGCCTCGAGCAGAATATCCGTCATCATGCCTCGAGCAGAATATCCGTCCAGAGTTCGGAGACATCCGGCTCCTTGTCGGCCTGGGCGAAATCGGCTGCATCGGCGACCACGTCGCGCACATCCTTGTCGATCGCCTTCAGGTCGTCCTCGGAGGCCCACTTCTTTTCCAGGAGGCGTGCACGCACCTGTTCGATCGGGTCGTGCTCGGAGCGCATCTTCTGCACTTCGTCCTTCGAGCGGTACTTGGCCGGGTCGGACATGGAGTGGCCGCGATAGCGGTAGGTCATCATTTCAAGGATCATCGGCCCCTTGCCGGAGCGTGCATAATCCGCAGCCTCGGCGGTCGCCGCCTGCACGGCGCGGACATCCATGCCATCCACCTGGATACCGGGGATGTTGAAGGAGGCGCCACGCTGGGAGAAATCGGTCTGCGCCGAAGCGCGCGATACCGCGGTGCCCATGGCGTAGCGATTGTTCTCGACCACGTAGACGACCGGCAGCTTCCAGAGCTCGGCCATGTTGAAGCTCTCGTAGACCTGGCCCTGGTTGGCGGCGCCGTCACCGTAGAAGGCGCAGCAGACACTGCCATTGTCACGATAGCGGTTGGCGAAGGCAATGCCCGTGCCGAGCGACACCTGGGCGCCGACGATGCCATGGCCGCCGTAAAAATTCTTCTCCTTGGAGAACATATGCATCGAGCCGCCCTTGCCCTTGGACAGGCCGCCCCGGCGTCCGGTCAGCTCAGCCATGACGCCGCGCGCGCTCATTCCCATGGAGAGCATGTGGCCGTGATCGCGATAGCCGGTGATCATCTGGTCGCCGTCCTTGAGCGCCATCTGCATGCCGACAACCACGGCCTCCTGACCGATATAGAGGTGACAGAAGCCGCCGATAAAGCCCATGCCGTAAAGCTGGCCGGCCTTTTCCTCGAAGCGGCGGATGAGCAGCATTTCGCGATAGGCCTTCAATTCGGCGTCGCGGTCGAACTCGGCAATAGCGGGCGCCTTGCTCTCACTCTTCTGTGCCTTGACGGCGGGTTTACGAGCAGGAAGCGTCGCAGTCTTGCGCGTGGCCATTCAAATCCTCCCTAGCGGCGGTCTCGATCTGACGGGAGAATAGGCAATTCCGCGAGAGGTAGCAATGCCATAATTGCACAGCTACTATTCATTCCATGCTATTGATTCCGCTACATAATTCTGTAATAAACTAAATTCAGGTTAATTCTATTTTGCGACGCAACATGTACCGTTTTGCAACGCAAAACGCCGATCACGCCTCATTTGAAAATGACGATTTCGTCGCTGCGTGAAACGTTGAGGTAATAGCGCGCCTTCTCGTCCAGCATGTCCTTTTCGAGCGAGCCGTCGCTCATCAGATGGACCTGGCGTTCCAGCGCTTCGCGCGTCTTGACCAGCTCAGTCAGCTCGGCTTCGCGCTCGATACGGCGCTGTTCGAACTGCTTGGTAGCGTTCAGGCCGAGGTCGCCATGAATGGAATGATAGCCGAAATAGCTGCAGAAGCAGACGGCGAGAAGAGGGGTGATAAGGCGGCCGAAATAACGCTTTTTATGTTGCTTGGTCCACATGTCAGGCCTTGGAGAGACGCAATACGTTCTTGATGACCAATATGAATCGAAATGTTTAACCGAACATTGACTCTGTTTGCATCGGCACGAAATTCGTCAGCGAATCCGATATTTTACAGAGACTCAGCAAATACCCCGACGACGGGAGTTGACCTTCTCCGACTCAAGCAAACGGCCTGCGGGTGGCGTTCCACCCGCAGGCCGTTTCGCGTATGCGAAATGATCAGCCCTTGATGATCGAACGGCCGGCGTAATAAGCGGCCGAGCCGAGTTCCTGCTCGATTCGGATCAACTGGTTGTACTTGGCAGTGCGGTCGGAGCGCGACAGCGAGCCGGTCTTGATCTGGCCGCAGTTGGTGGCGACGGCGAGGTCGGCGATGGTCGAGTCCTCGGTTTCGCCCGAACGATGCGACATGACAGCGGTATAGGCCGCCTTGTGTGCCATCTCGACGGCTTCGAGCGTCTCGGTCAGCGAACCGATCTGGTTGACCTTGACGAGGATCGAATTGGCGACACCCTGCTTGATGCCGTCCTTGAGGCGCTTGGTATTGGTGACGAACAGGTCGTCGCCGACGAGCTGGCACTTTTTGCCGCAGAGGTCGGTCAGCATCTTCCAGCCCTCCCAATCATCCTCGGCCATGCCGTCTTCGACAGAAATGATCGGGTAGCGGCCGACGAGGTCAGCGAGATATTGCGCCATCTCGGCGGAATCGCGCACCTTGCCCTCGCCTTCCATATTGTATTTGCCGTCCTTGAAATATTCAGTGGAGGCGCAGTCGAGGCCGAGATAGATGTCTTCGCCCGGACGATAGCCGGCCTTCTCGATCGACTTCATGATGAAGTCCAGCGCTTCCGGCGGGGAATTGAGGTTGGGAGCAAAACCGCCTTCGTCGCCGACATTGGTATTGTGGCCGCCGGCATGCAGCTCCTTCTTCAGCGTGTGGAAGACTTCCGAACCCATGCGCACGGCGTCGCGTAGCGTCTCGGCGCCAACCGGCAGGATCATGAATTCCTGGAAGTCGATCGGATTGTCGGCATGCGCGCCGCCATTGATGATGTTCATCATCGGCACCGGCAGCGTGCGGGCGCTGGCGCCGCCGACATAGCGATAAAGCGGCAGGCCGGAGGAGATCGCGGCGGCCTTGGCGACAGCCAGCGAAATGCCGAGAATGGCATTGGCGCCGAGGCGGCTTTTGTTGGGCGTGCCGTCGAGCTCGATCATGGCGCGGTCGATATCGATCTGGTCCTCGGCATCCATGCCGGTAATAGCGTCGAAGAGCTCGCCATTGACGGCATCGACCGCCTTTTCGACACCCTTGCCGAGATAGCGCTTGCCGCCGTCGCGCAGTTCGACCGCCTCATGCGCGCCGGTCGAGGCGCCCGACGGGACTGCGGCGCGGCCGAGGCTGCCGTCTTCGAGCAGCACATCGACCTCGACGGTCGGGTTGCCACGGCTGTCGAGAATTTCCCGGCCCAAAATATCAACGATTGCGGTCATGATCCTATCCCTTGCTGTTGGCGGATTCTGGCGGTTCCCGCACTCATTAGCCCGTCTGTGCGAAATTTCAATGGTGGGGCGGAATTTCGCGGATTCAAAAGTTCAGCCGCGACTTAAAACGATTTGAGTGTCGCTGTGCGCGAGAAAACAGACCGTGCAAGCAAGTATTAACTATATCGTGGTGAATTATCACACAATTACTTAATTGATTTTGGTCTGGCCACGTTCGCCAGGGTTCAGATCGATTTGTTTGCCCTGAGGAGGTCAGCATGGCATTCACCATCGCCCGTAGTCTTGTCGTGTTTGGCATTGCCGTTTCAGCCGGACTTTTCGTGTCTATCGGCTTGCAGCAGAGTGCGCTGGAACGGCTGAAGGTCAATGGGCCGGTCTATGAGCAGGTAGTTTACGGCAAGGACTTGATTGCCGATATACTGCCGCCGCCGCTGTTTGTGGTCGAATCCTACATGCTGTCCTTCGAGGCCGCGAAATTCCCGGAACTCACCGAAGCCAATCTTGCCAAGATTGCCAATCTGAAGAGCCAATATGACGATCGCCGCGCCTACTGGCAAAGCACACGGCTGCCACAATAGCTGAAGGACGAGCTCGAACATGATGTGGTCGCCAAGGGCGATGTCTTCTGGAAAGTGATGGACAGCAAGATCATCCCTGCACTGAAAGCCAAGGATGAGGACAAGGCGCACGATGCGATAGAGCAATTGCGCGTCGCCTTCCATACGCATCAGGATGCGGTCGAAAAGCTGGTCGAGAATTCCAACGCTTTCCTCGAAGGCGAGGAGAAAAACGCGGGCTCCGAAATCGTCACCTGGACGATCTATGCCGGCGCGGCAGGCTTGGGCTCGTTCGCGCTGCTGCTTGCGGGACTCTACCTGTTGCGCCGCCGCGTGATCGTGCCGGTCGCGGCGATGACGGCCTATATGGGCGAACTGGCCGCCGGTGATTTCACCGCCGAGGTACCCTACGCGGACCGTTCCGACGAAATCGGCGCGATGTCCAAGGCGGTCGCGGTGTTCCGCGATACCGCGCGTGAACGGCAGGAGGCGCGCCACCGCGACGAGGCGGCCAAGGATGCCGAGAGCGAACGCGAGCGCCGCACTACGGCCGAGAAGGCTGCGGAAGAGCGCATGCGCGAGGCGGTGATCCACGCTTTGCGCGGCGGGCTTGACCAATTGTCGCGCGGCAATCTCGGCTACCGCATCGAACAGGCGTTCGCAGCCAATTACGAAACCCTCAGGGCCGAATTCAACGCCAGCCTCGAAGCGCTGTCGCACTCGCTGGATGAGATCGCCGCGACAAGTGGCCGCGTACGACTGGCCTCGGCCAGCATTACCGAAGCCAATGAAAACCTCGCCCGCCGGACCGAGCAGCAGGCGGCGACGATCGAAGAGACAGCCGCCGCCCTCGACCAGATGAACACCACGGCGAAGAACGCATCCGACCGCGCCCGGCGGGCCAATGATATGATGGCCGAGGCACGCGCCGGTGCCGAGCATTCGGCCATCGTCGTACGCGAGGCGATCTCCGCCATGGAGAAGATCGAAAGCTCGTCGAGCGAGATCGGCCAGATCATCAACGTCATCGATGAGATCGCCTTCCAGACCAACCTCCTGGCGCTGAACGCCGGTGTCGAGGCGGCGCGCGCCGGCGAAGCCGGCAAGGGTTTTGCCGTTGTGGCGCAGGAAGTCCGGGAACTTGCCTCGCGCTCCGCCAAAGCTGCCAAGGAGATCAAGACATTGATCTCGGCGTCATCAGCGCAAGTGGCCAACGGCGTGTCGCTGGTCAACCGCACCGGCAGCGCGCTCACGGACATCGAAGCACAGGTCGGCAAGGTGACGGGGCTGATCGGCGAGATCGTCGCGGCATCCAGCGATCAGGCCTCCGCGATCGGCGAGATCAATCTATCGGTCAATACGCTCGACCAAGCGACGCAGCAGAATACGGCCATGGCCGCCGAGACGACGACCGCCTGCCGCGCGCTTGGCGGTGAAACGCAGGCGCTCGAGGCTGTGATTGGCCGTTTCCATCTCGATCACGTCACCGGGCAGAGACAGAACAAGGCCGCGTGACCAGCGACCCGGTCCCGCGGCCTTGCATAATTCTTCGCCGGCGAAATAATCTCTGCTCAGGCCGCCTTGGCGATGCGGTCGAAAGAGATCAGCTTCTCGAGCAGCATCGGCATATCCTTGAGATAGACCATGTTGGGACCATCCGATGGCGCGTTGTCCGGATCCTCGTGCGTTTCCATGAATACGCCGGCGACGCCCACGGCCACCGCCGCACGCGCCAGCACCGGCACCATCGCGCGGTCACCACCGGTAGACGCGCCCTGCCCGCCCGGCTGCTGCACCGAATGTGTCGCGTCAAAAATCACCGGCGCGCCCATAGCCGCCATGATCGGTAGAGAGCGCATGTCGGAGACAAGCGTGTTGTAGCCGAAGGACGCGCCGCGCTCGCAGAGCAGCACATTCGGATTGCCGCTCTCGTTGAGCTTGGCGAGCACGTTCTTCATGTCCCAAGGTGCGAGGAACTGCCCCTTCTTGACGTTGACGACGCGGCCGGTCTTGGCGGCGGCGATCAGGAGATCGGTCTGGCGCGACAGGAAGGCGGGGATCTGCAGGATATCGATCACCGGGGCCACCTCGGCGCATTGCTCCTCGGTATGAATGTCGGTCAGCACCGGAAAGCCGAATTCCTTCTTCAGGTCGGCGAAGACTTCCAGCGATTTTTCGAGGCCGATGCCGCGCTTGCCGGAGAGCGAAGTGCGATTGGCTTTGTCGAAAGAGGATTTGTAGACCAGGCCGATGCCGAGTTTGTGGCACAGTTCGGAAAGCGTGCCGGCGATCATGAAGGCGTGTTCGCGGCTTTCCATCTGGCAGGGGCCGGCAATCAGCGACAGGCTACCGGTATTGGTAAAGGTCACCTTGTGCCGGCCTTCGCCGACCACGACGGTTGCATTGGTATTTGTCATCATCTTACTCCCAGAAACCCATCAGAATGCCCTGCCCCGGTTCGGCGGGCACGAGCAGCATGCCGTTATGTCTCATCGTGGTGACACCATTGGCAATCAGCAGCGCCTCCGTCTGTGCCAGGCTCTCGACGGAGAAGACGATCGCCCGGCCGCGAAGGCCGCGCTCCGCCAGCATGTCGATGCGCAGATAGTCGCGTGCGCCAGCCCTGTCCAGCACCTGGATTTCGGCATTGCGCGAAGCAATATCGATACCGCCCCGGCTACGCTCCATCGCCGGCTGGCCGATCACCTCTTCGAGGAACGGCGCGAACTCGACGGGCTCATGTTCCGTCAGGATCACCGACTTGATGCCAGTCACGCCATTGGCATGCGCTTCGAGCGCTGAGCGATCTGCCGGCGGCACATTGATGCGCTGGCAGGTGAAGGCATGGAATTCCGGCGCCCTGAGATCGGCGGCAAAGGAGAGCTTGAAAGTCGCTGTGATCTCATTGCCGTCTGGAAACTTCATCTGCCGCGAGAATTGCAACTGTTCACCGGCCGAGATGCCGGCAGCGCGGAAGGCTGCGTCGTCACCATCGCCATCGTCGGATCCCATGACGATTCCCGACAGGCCTTCCGGACCATTGCGGAAGCGGAAGGCCGCGTTGCGGGCGACGAACTGGTTGCCGGCCTTGATCGCGGCAGCGCACTCCTCTTCGCTGGCGACGCCGAGCGGCTCCAGATAGGACTTGTCCTTGAAGAAGACGCAGGCATTTTCGGTGCCGAACGGATGGCGGGCGTCCGCTGCGACGGTAAATCCGAGGCGCGTCAGGCGCGCGCGAGCGGTGCGGATATCGGTGACAGGCAGGACGAGATGGTCGAGCGGGCGTGGCTGCATGGGAGCTCCCTGAAAAGGATGGTGCCCTTTTGCATGTTTAGGGGTGGCGGATCAAGGGCGTGATGGTCAGCAGTCTTGGCGGGCCCCTTCGAGGCTTTCCGGCTATGCCGAAAAAGCACCCCAGGGTGAGGGCCCATATGTGGCAGCGCAGGTGCCGCAATCTACCCCTTGCTGCAAGTGCGCTTGCGGCACCGCGAGCGCCCAATCTCCCCTCACCGTGAGGCGCCTCATGACGCGAAGCGGAATGGGACCTCGAAAGGCCCTACCCCAAATATTATGAGAAAGAACACCACACGCTTGCGCCCCGGCGCATCTTGACGCATGCACATCCAGTCATTGCGAGCCACAACATTTCTGTCATCTTCGGCGCGTAGTCAGGATTTCCTTCCGCATTCAAGACGAGGAGATGACAATGCAATCGATCCTGGACCTTCCCTCTACCCGCCGCTCCCTGCTCACCGGCATCGCAGCCACTTCGGCGCTCGTCATGCTGCATCCCTTCGCCGCCCGTGCCGCCGCCAACCAAGCACATCTTCGAATCATGGAAACGACCGACATCCACGTCGCCGTCTATCCCTATGATTACTACGCCGACGCGCCGGACGACAAATCCGGCCTTGCCCGCACGGCGACGATCATCGACAAGATCCGCGCCGAGGCCGGTAATTCCATGCTGATCGACAATGGCGACTTCCTGCAGGGCAATCCGCTGGGGGACTATATCGCCTATCAGCGCGGCATGAAGGATGGCGACCTGCATCCCGTCATCAAGGCGATGAACGTGCTCGGCTATGAATGCGGCACGCTCGGCAACCACGAATTCAACTATGGCCTCGACTTCATGTTCAAGGTCATGCAGGGCGCCAACTTCCCTTACGTCTGCGCCAACCTCACCAAGGGTCAACTGGCGAGCGACCCGCGCAAGGATGACCTCTACCTGAAACCCTACCGGATCGTCGAAAAGACGATCAAGGATGGCGCCGGCGTCGAAGGCAAGGTCAGGATCGGTTTTATCGGCTTCGTGCCGCCGCAGATCATGATCTGGGATTCGAAGAACCTTGAGGGCAAGGCCCAGACGCGCGACATCGTCGAAGCTGCCAAAGCCTGGGTCCCGGTCATGAAGGAAGACGGCGCCGATCTCATCGTCGCGCTCTCCCATTCGGGCATCGATGGCGCCAAGCCGGACGAACGCATGGAAAATGCCTCGCTCTACCTCGCTGGTGTCGAGGGCATCGATGCGGTGTTCACCGGCCACCAGCATCTGGTCTTCCCCGGCCCCAAAACTTGGGATGGCATTGCCGGCGCTGATCCGAAGAAAGGCATGCTGATGGGCAAGCCGGCGGTCATGGCCGGCTTCTGGGGCTCGCATATGGGCCTGATCGACCTGCTGCTCGAAAAGGACGGCAAGAGCTGGAAGATTGTCGATTTCACCGCCGAAGCGCGGCCGATCTATCATCGCGACGGCAAGAAGGTGGTCGTCGATGTCGGCGACGACAAGCGCATCATCGATGCGATCAAGACCGAACATGAGGCGACGCTTGCCTATATCCGCAAGCCGGTCGGCAAGACCTCGGCACCGCTTTATTCCTATTTCGCCCTGGTCGCCGATGACCCGTCGGTGCAGATCGTCAGCGAGGCGCAGCTCTGGTATCTCAAGGACATCCTGAAGTCGTCGCAGTACAAGGACCTGCCGATGCTCTCGGCAGCGGCGCCGTTCAAATGCGGTGGCCGCGGCGGCGCTGAATACTATACCAACGTGCCGGCCGGTAATATCGCCATCAAGAATGCCTCCGACCTCTATCTCTATCCCAATACGCTGCGCGGCGTGCTGATCACCGGCGCCGAGGTCAAGAACTGGCTGGAAATGTCGGCCGGCATCTTCAACCAGGTCAAGCCGGGCTCCAAGGATGTAGCGCTGATCAACCTCGATTTCCCGTCCTATAATTATGACGTGATCGACGGTGTCACCTATCAGATCGACCTGTCGCAGCCGCCGAAATATGATCATGACGGCAAGCTGATCAATCCGGATTCGAGCCGCATACAGAACCTTCAATACAAGGGCAAGCCGATCGATCCCGCGCAAAAATTCATCGTCGCCACCAACAACTACCGCGCCGGCGGCGGCGGCAATTTCCCCGACATCAAGGGAGACAAGGTGGTCTTCGTGGCACCGGACACCAATCGCGACGTGCTGGTGCGCTACATCATCCAGAACGGCACGATCAATCCAACCGCCGACGGCAACYGGACCTTCAAGCCGCTGCCGGGCACGACCGTGACCTTCGAAAGTGGTCCCAAGGCACGCAACTTCATCAAGGAGGTCAAGGGCGTGAATATCGCGGATGCCGGCGAAGGCGAAAATGGCTTCGCGAAATTCCGCATCACGCTGTGACCCCGAATAATTTGTGTCAGAACCGGCGGGAAATCCGCCGGTTTTGTTGACGCCCCTGCGCTGGGCGGGCATCTTCATGGCAGACCTATTCTGGGAGATTTGCCATGACCGCCAACGTCGCTTCGGTCCACCGCCTGGACAACTTGCCCCACTATCTGGAGCGCGTCGACCTCGCCTGTGCTTTCCGTTGGACGGCAAAGCTCAATATGCACGAGGCGGTCGCCAACCATTTCTCGCTTGCGGTCAATGACGACGGCACACAGTTCCTGATGAATCCGAACCAGGTGCATTTCTCGCTGATCAAGGCTTCGAACCTGCTGCTGCTCGACGCCAACGATCCGAAAACCATGGATCGCCCCGATGCACCCGATCCGACCGCCTGGGGCCTGCACGGCTCCATCCATCGATACGTGCCGCATGCGCGCTGCCTGATGCATGTGCATTCGATCCATGCCACCGTGCTCGCCTCGCTGGCCGATTCCCGCCTGCTGCCGATCGACCAGAACACCGCCACCTTCTTCAACCGCTATGTCATCGACGAGCAATTCGGCGGGCTCGCCTTCGAAAGCGAGGGCGAGCGTTGCGCCCGCATGCTGAAGGACCCCAAGCACAAGGTGATGATCATGGGCAATCACGGTGTGCTGGTCATCGGCAAGAACGTCGCCGACACTTTCAATCGCATGTACTATTTCGAGCGCGCCGCCGAAACCTATATCAAGGCGCTGATGACCGGCCAGAAGCTAAGGATACTTTCCGACGAAATCGCCGAGAAGGTGGCTCAGGAAATCGATGACTATCCGGGCCAGGCCGAACGCCACCTCGCCGATCTCAGGATCCTGCTGGAAAAGCAGGAGCCGGATTTCATGCATTGAGGCTGCTCGGACAAAGGAGCCTCAATCGCCACAGGTGATCGAGAACGACTTCTTGATTTCGGACGTCTTTTTGTTGCCGTCCATCATATAGGCGTCGATGTTGACGCCGTTGCAGTTGTGGTCGATCACGACAGTGCGAAAGAGCTTGTCCTTCGCCATGAAGGCCAGCGGGAATTCGGCATTGACGATCGGCGGCGTGCCGGAATCGCTGCCGTGGACGACGACATGCAGCACCGGATTGTTCTCGTAGAGCTGGTTGGCCTTGCCGCTCATGACGATGTCGACGCGCATCTGGATGCTCTGGCCCTTGTCGCCGTTGGCGACGATCGTATCGCCGCTGTCGGCCTTGGCGGCAACATTCTTCGACATGTCTCCGCTATCCTCATAGATCAGGAAGGCACGCAGCTTCTCGATCTTCGGCGCGTCGGCGAAAGCGACCGAAGGCAGCATGACAAGCGATGCGGCGGAGACGATAACGGAAGACAGAAACAACGAGCGCATATTTCCCCCTGAAGCAGCGACAGTAGAAATACGGTTCATGGCCATTCGAAATTCGCTGTGATCATGCAGAGGCATGTGGCGACGGCCATATGCATCGACCATCGACGATCAGAAGGATGTCGACGGCCCACGGCCGCCTCAGACCTGGCGTTCTTTCTCGCCGTCGGCGAACAGGCCGGGATTCTGCTCTATGATCTGCGTCGCCTTGCGGAAGGTAGTTTCGACCGTGTCATCCTCGCTGGCAAAGACGTCGGCGCGGACGAAATTGCGGATCAGCTTCTCGCCATTCACTTCATGCTCGATCCGGCCGGCGAGACGATACTGTGATCCTTCCCTGCGCGGCGTGGCAAAAACGGTGTATTCGCCGATTTGCTGCTTGTGCTCCTTGCCCGCTGCGACCGAAGCCGCATCGCCACCGGAGAAAGCACCGAGAATCTTGGAAAAAAATCCAGCCATGAAACAATCCACATGTTGCAAACGAGGCTTAGCATAAAGCCCAAAACGAGACCAGCGTCAAACCGGATCAACCGGTTAGGCCTCGTGAGAAGGTAGAGTGCGGCGCATATATTTGGGGAAGCTGGCGAGGAAAATTGTTATTCTATTTGTTGTTATGATCGTAGCGGCAAGAGGAGCGGTCCAGATGTTCGGTTCGCGGACACATGTCGACACGACCATGACCTTCGACAGCGCCGCGATCGGCGCCGATCCAGATGCCTATCTCAAGGCTGCGGAAGCTAAGGTTGACGGTATCAGGCCGGGTTTACAGAAGCAGATTATCTGGGCCGATCCGGCAACCAAGGAAAAAAAGCCGATCGCGATCGTTTATATCCACGGTTTTTCCGCCTCACTGGGTGAAGCCAGACCCTATCCGGACCTGATCGCCAGCGCACTCGACGCCAACCTTTATTTCAGCCGGCTGACTGGCCACGGCGCGACGAATGAAGCGATGGGCAGGTTCACTGTCAACGACTGGCTCAACGACATTGCTGAATCGATTGCCATCGGCGAGACGATCGGCGACCGCGTCGTCGCCATCGCAGTCTCGACCGGCGCCTCGGCACTGACTTGGGCGCTTGCCCAACCGCAGTTCAGGAGTCGGGTGGCGGCGGCGATCTTCATCTCTCCCAATTTCAAGATCCGGAGTTTTGGTGCATCTCTGCTTACCATGCGCGGTGCGAAAGAGCTCGCGCATCTGCTGATCGGCAAAACCCGCTCTTTTGTTCCGGTCAACGCATCGCACGCGAAATATTGGACATATTCCTATCCTGTCGAAGCACTGTTGCCGATGGCGGAAATCGTCAAGCTCGCAGTCAATACCCGTGTGGAGGAAATTCCGACCCCACTCTATGTGATGATCTCGCCCAGGGATCAGATCGTGTCGCCAAGCGTAACCCGTGCGATTGTCGCACGTTGGGGCGGCCAACATGAACTGGTTGAAATCTCCAATGCTGATGATCCTTATCAGCATGTGCCCGTCGGCGACACGCTGTCGCCATCGACCACCAGGGACGCCGCAACCGCGACAAAGGCATGGTTAGGAAAGGTGCTCAACCTGAAATGAGACCGACAGGCCGAATTCGCCCGGCACATTTCTTGACCGGGCGGCGGGCGGCGTTCTTTAATCAGCGTCACGAACAATGATTCTGCGCGGCGGAGAGTGTCTTGGCGAACTATCTGAGCTTCCTGCTATCGGCGGTCGTCGCGATGTCCGCTGCACCTCAACTGCATGCGGGCGAACTGGTCGATCTCGCCACCCAGGCGGAAGGCCTGATTAACAAGGGCGACGCTATGGGCGCCTATGAAAAGATGCGGCAGTCGCTGAACGAGGCCTCCGAGAAGACCCCTTTCAACATCCGCAAGGCCTTCTTCGTCAGCGAAAAGCCGGTCAATTTCGGCAATTATGCCCGCGTCGGCAACAATGAGTTCTCGGTCGGCTCATCGCTGATCACCTATGCCGAACCGGTAGGCCTGGCCTGGAGGCCGGCCGATGGCGCCGAGGTGCAGGCGCAGTTCACGGTCGATTTCGAGCTGCGCAATCCGGCGGGCGAGGTGCTCGCGGTACAGAAGGCTTTCGGCAGTTTCAAGATCGAGAGCCACGAACCGTTGTTCGAGATCTTTACGCCTTTGACACTCGACGTCTCCGCCGTGCCGGCCGGCGACTATGTGCTGAAATATACGTTCAACGACCTCAATTCGAAGAAGTCGACCGATATTGAACAGAGGTTCAAGCTGAAGTAGAAAGAACTGCCATTTCTCCATTGGGCATCTGAAATGAATATTGTTCAAATTCTTGCCACGACCGTATCTCTGACCATATCCACAACCCCACCCGCACAGGCAGTCGAACTGAAGGGATTGTTGCGGCACGCGATCGATCTGGATCGTGAAGGCAAGCAGGCAGATGCTCTCGACGCTCTGAAGAGGGCCGAGCAAGACTATGCGGCTTCCGTGCCGCTGATGATGAAAAAGATCGTATTCGTAGCCTTTCCCTCGAAGGGATTCGAGGGCTATGTCGAGCGAACGAACACCAGCTACACGGCAGGTGAGCGGATTAACGTTTATCTTGAACCAATTGGACTGCTCTGGAAGTCAATTGGCAATGGTTTGTATCGTCCCAACATAACTCTCGACTTCAAAGTCACGTCAGACGACCATAACTTCGTTCTTCAGCGAAATAATCTGCCGTTCAACAGTCTGCCAGCGCGGGAAGCCAGCCTGGATTTCTTTCTCAATTTCTATCTCGATACCATGAACTACACAGTCGGCGGTTATACATTGGAGTTGACCGTCCATGATCTGACCAAAAATCAGACTGCCGTCGCCAAAGGCAAGTTCACAATACATTCCTGAAAGCCGTTGCGCCGAACGCGGAAGGCGCTCAAACTTCGACAACCAGCCCGCCCTCGAGCGTCACCCGCCGGTCCATGCGGGCCGCGAGTTCGTGATTGTGCGTCGCGATCATTGCCGCGAGCCCCGATTGCCGCACCAGTGCCTCCAGCGCATCGAAGACATAATGCGCGGTCTTGGGGTCGAGGTTGCCGGTCGGTTCGTCGGCGAGGAGGATGAGCGGCGCATTGGCAACGGCGCGGGCAATGGCAACACGCTGCTGCTCGCCGCCGGAAAGTTCCGCCGGACGATTTGCACCGCGATGGCCGACGCGCAGATAGTCGAGCAGCTGCCCTGCCCGCTCGCTCGCCTCCTTGCGGCCAAGGCCGGAAATCAACTGCGGCATCATCACATTTTCCAGTGCCGAGAATTCCGGCAGCAGATGATGGAACTGATAGACGAAGCCGATATCGGAGCGGCGGATGGCGGTGCGCTCGCTGTCCGGCAGGTTCCCGCAATCCTTGCCATCGATGAAGACATTGCCCTCATCGGGCTTTTCAAGCAGGCCGCAGAGATGCAGCAGCGTCGACTTGCCGGTGCCTGACGGCGCGACGAGGCCGACCATCTCGCCCTTGCGGATAGCGAAATTGGCACCCTTGAGGATATCAAGACGCGTCTCGGCCTTGCCGTAGTGGCGCCAGACATTGTCGATCTTCAGGACTTCCGCAGCGTGATCATTCATAGCGCAACGCCTGTACGGGATCGAGGCGCGAGGCACGCCAGGCCGGGAAGATGGTGGCGATGAAGGAAAGCACCAGTGCCATGATGATGACAGACATGGTCTCGCCGAAATTCATCTCGGCCGGAAGCTGGCTGAGGAAATAGAGTTCGGGATTGAAAATCGTCGTGCCTGAGATCCAGGAAAAGAATTCCCGGATGCGCTCGACATTAAGGCAGACGATAACGCCGAGGATGACGCCGGCCAGCGTGCCAACAATGCCGATCGCCGCCCCGGTCATGAAGAAGATGCGCATCACCGCCCCGGAGGAGGCGCCCATGGTGCGCAGGATGGCGATATCGCTGCCCTTGTCCTTCACCAGCATGATCAAGCCGGAAATGATGTTGAGTGCTGCGACCAGGACGATCAGCGTCAGGATCATGAACATGACATTGCGCTCGACCGACAGAGCCGAGAAGAACGTCCTATTGCGCTCCCGCCAGTCGGTGATGAATATCTGCTTGCCGGCCGCCTTTTCGATCAACGGCCGCATCTGGTCGACCATATCGGGGTGGTCGATGAAGACTTCGATCGACTGGGCGATGCCATCGGCATTAAAGAAGGTTTGCGCCTCCTCGAACGGCATGAAGATAATCGAAGAATCATATTCCGACATGCCGACCTCGAAGACGGCCGTGATCTTGTAGTTCTTGACGCGCGGATTGACGCCCATCGGCGTAACGTCGCCATCCGGGGACAGCAGCGTGATCGAGTCGCCCGCTCCGACGCCGAGTTGCGCCGCCAACCGGCTGCCGATGGCGATGCCGTCGCCTGAGGCGAAGCCGACGAGGTCGCCCTCGCGGATATTTTCGGAGACCAGCTTCAATTTGTTCAGGTCATCAGCGCGAATACCACGCACCAAGGCGCCGGAATTGTTCTGCCCCTTGCCCTCCGCCAGCACCTGGCCGTCGATATAGGGAATGGCGAGCTTGACGCCTGGTATTTTGGTGAAACGGTCGCTCATGTCGGCATAGTCCTTGAGCGGATCGTCTGCCGACGAAATCACCATATGGCCGTTGACGCCGAGGATGCGGCTGATCAGTTCGCTGCGGAATCCGTTCATGACGGCCATGACGATGATCAGGGCCGCCACGCCCAGCATGATGCCGATAAAGGAGAAAGCCGCGATCACGGAAACGACGGATTCCTTGCGCCGCGCGCGCAGATAGCGCCACGCGACCATCCGTTCGAAAGCGGAAAACGGTGCGGCGGACGGGCTGTGTTCAACCGTCGCTTCCGCTTCCACCACGCCTTCCGTCATTCCTGCCCCGCTCAATTGGCCGATGTCAGCCGGTTGATAGCCGCCTCAATAGACACGGTCTCGCGTGCGCCAGACTTGCGGTCCTTGATCTCGACCTCGCCGCTCGCCACCGAGCGCGGGCCGACGATGACCTGCGACGGCACGCCGATGAGATCGGCGGTGGCGAATTTCGCACCGGCGCGATCGTCCGTGTCGTCATAGAGCACGTCGACGCCGGCTTTCGACAGCGCAGCATAAATCTGCTCGCTGGCGCCATCACAGGCCTGGTCGCCGACCTTCATATTGATGACGGAGACCTCGAACGGCGCCACGGATTTCGGCCAGATGATTCCATTCTCATCATGTGAGGCTTCAATGATGGCTGGAACAAGGCGTGTCGGCCCAATGCCATAGGAGCCCATATGGACCGTATGCTGCTTGCCATCCGGACCCTGGACGTTGGCGCCCATGGGTTCGGAATATTTGGTGCCGAAATAGAAGATGTGGCCGACCTCGATGCCGCGCGCCGACAGACGGTCGGATTCGGGAATCGCGTTGAAGGCAGCCTCGTCATGCATTTCGGACGTCGCGGCATAGACCGAGGTCCACTTGTCAAAGATCGCCTGCAGTCCGGCGACATCGTCGAAATCGGTGTCGACAGGCGGAATGTCGAAATTGACGAAATCCTTGTGCGAGAACACTTCGGATTCGCCGGTATCGGCAAGAATGATGAATTCATGGCTGAGATCGCCGCCGATCGGACCAGTGTCTGCGCGCATCGGGATGGCGCGCAGACCGAGCCGGTCGAAGGTGCGAAGGTAGGCCGTGAACATCTTGCGGTAGGAATGTTCGGCGCCTTCGCGGTTCAGGTCGAAGGAATAGGCATCCTTCATCAGGAATTCGCGCGAGCGCATGGTGCCGAAGCGCGGCCGCACCTCGTCACGGAATTTTAGCTGGATATGATAGAGATTGAGCGGCAGGTCCTTGTAGGACTTGACATAGGCGCGGAAAATCTCGGTGATCATTTCCTCATTGGTGGGACCATAGAGCATTTCGCGCTCCTGGCGGTCCTTGATGCGCAGCATTTCCTTGCCATAGTCATCGTAGCGGCCGCTTTCGCGCCAGAGATCGGCCGACTGCAGCGTCGGCATCAGCAGTTCGATGGCGCCGGCGCGGTTCTGCTCTTCGCGGATGATCGCGTTGACCTTGTCCAGCACCCGCTTGCCCAATGGCAGCCAGGCATAGATGCCCTGGCTTTCCTGGCGGACCATGCCGGCGCGCAGCATCAGCCGGTGCGAGACGATCTCCGCTTCCTTGGGGTTTTCCTTGAGAATGGGCAGAAAATAACGGCTGAGACGCATGATGTTTATCCGGAACGCTGGCGATGATCAGAATCGCGAAAAATACCCGATCTTTGACAGGCGTTCTTAACGGCTTCCCGTCCGGAAGAAAACCCGGCCTGCCGCCAAATCTCGCATTTGCTTATGAAAAGTGGAAGCCCAAGAAGGTCAGTCCACGAGATGCAAAGGCTGCTATATGTTCATATGTGAACGCCCAATGCACCGGGAAATAACGAGGTGAATTTGATTGAATTTGTCAATTATTTGACAGTTTTGCGACGGATGCAGCTGCCGCAACCTTGTTTTCTTTGTCAACGAAATTTTTTTTCGATCGTGTCTCATTTTTGCAAAAAAGCGGATGACAACGATTATTCTTTAAGCTACGGTCCGGTCATAAAACAGGCAGGGAGATCAAATCCTTGTCAGCATTCGCGGTCAAGTCTTGGGAGGATGGGATCTTTGGCGCGCTAACCCGCTGCCCCCGAATAGGGAATGAGATCACGCGAAATCACTAAAAAACAAGGCTTTATGCCTTGTTTTTTTTTGCCTTGCGAATGGCTTACGAAGCTTGCCTTGAACGCGGATTCTCGAAAGCGTCGTCGACTTGTCCGCTGGCGACAGCACTGTCGCGGCGCTTGATAAGCGYCAAATTGCGTAAGCAATTGGTAACAAAACACAAGAAAACCCGGTGTGCCGGAAAGCGAGTCCGGACTGGATACGAGGCGCCGACTGTCTCCCATGGCAGATGCCATAAAGGCAGGATCGGCAGGTCGAGATCGCGTCGTTTTACAGTCGCGGATGGAACCGGTAAGCGAAGGCTGTCACCGCCATCTATGCCCCGCCAGGAGATCAGCGTCCGCGCGGCGGACGCCGTTTCGCATTACCTGTGATTATTTGAAGTCCGGGATGATGCGCGGGATAGACATGGCGCTGACGCCCTTGACCTCGGTCAGCCAGTAAAAGACGCCGTAGACAACCGCGGCGACGATGGTGTTCATCAGGAACATCCGCCAGAAGCGAAAGTTCGCCGGCGCACTTTCCACCGTACCCTTGACCACGGATTTGTTCTCGCCCTGCGTCCGCAGCCCCACCGGCAGGACCATGAACAAGGTGATCCACCAGCAGATGAAATATTCCGCGACGATCGATAGCCAAGGCATGTGAGGTTTCCCCGTTTCCGGCGATTATATCCGGGTGACGAAGACCGTCACAACCGGCTTCTTGCCCCAGGTCTGATTTGCCGCAGCCCTCACCGCACGCCGCGCCGCCTCCTTGACCATGTCGAGGTCCTTGCGCTTGGTGCGCGGAATGCTTTCGACAGCGCCCATCACCGCGTCGAACAGCAGGTCCTCCATGTCCTCGCCCTCTTCGTCGAAGGCAGGCAGGCCGAAGGCGACGACATCCGGTTCCGTGACGAAATCGTAACGGCCGTCGAGGATGACATTAACGGAGACATGGCCGACATAGGCGAGCTTGCGGCGATCACCGATACCCATTTCGTCGAAATCGCCGATCAGGTTGCCGTCCTTGAAGATGCGGCCATGCGGCGCCTCGTCGATGATCTCGGCCGGCCCCGGCGCCAGACGCAACATCATTCCGTTGCGCACTTCGGCCACCTGGGGGATGCCGGCTTCACGGCCAAGTTCGGCATGGGCATGCAGATGCGCCGCTTCGCCATGCACCGGAACAAGGATCTTCGGCTTGGTCCATTCGTACATGCGCTTCAATTCGTTGCGGCGCGGATGGCCCGAGACATGCACCAGCGCATCGGTGTCGGAGATGACGATCATGCCCTGGTCGATCAGCGCATTCTTGATGTCGAGGATCGCCTTCTCATTGCCGGGAATCGTGCGCGAGGAGAAGACGAAGGTGTCGCCCTTGGAAAAACCGATATTGCGCATCTCGTCGCGCGATATCTTGGCAAGCGCCGCACGCGCCTCGCCCTGGCTGCCGGTGAGGATCACCACCGCGTGCTCGCGCGGCAGATAGCCGAATTCGTCCTCGGCGATGAACGGCTTCATGCCTTCGAGCATGCCGAGATCCCGCGCGACATCGGTCGAGCGGCGCATGGACGAGCCAAGCAGCATCACCTCACGGCCGGCCTGCTGAGCGGCAAGCGCCACCGATTTGATGCGGCCGACATTGGAGGAGAACGTGGTAATCGCCACCCTGCCCTCGGCACGCTTGATCACTTCCGCCAGGCTGTTGGAGACGTCCATCTCGGACGGAGAATCGCCCTCGCGCTGGGCATTGGTGGAATCGCAGATCAGCGCCAGCACGCCCTCATTGCCGATCTCGCGCAGCCGCGCTTCGTCGGTGGGCTTGCCGAGCGACGGCTGCGGATCGATCTTCCAGTCGCCGGTGTGCAGCACATTGCCGAGCGGGGTGCGGATCACGAGACCCATCGCTTCGGGGATCGAATGGGCGACATTAATTGGCTCGACGCTGAAGGGGCCGACGTCGACGCGCATGCCGGGGACAAGCGTCTTCACCGGGATTTCGTCGCGGGTGCTGTCGTAATCGCCCTTCGCTTCCAGAAGGCCCTGGGTGAAGGGCGAAGCGTAAAGCGGTACGCCGAGCCGCGGCCAGAGATCGCGGACGGCGCCATAATGGTCTTCATGCGCATGCGTGATGAACATCGCTTTGAGGTTGGGCTTTTCCTTTTCAACGAAGCTGATATCGGGCAGGATCAGTTCGACGCCCGGCAGGTCCGGCCCCGCGAAAGACACGCCGCAATCGACCATGATCCACTGCCGGTGCTGTTTCGGGCCAAAACCGTAGAGGGCGAGGTTCATGCCGATCTCGCCGACACCTCCCAAAGGCAGGAACACCAATTCGTCATTTGCGGCCATCGATCATACTTTCACGAAAAGAAGACATCGCCCGAAGCGATCCGTATCACCTCGCCGGTCGGAAGTTGCAATTGCAGCAGGCCATCATCGTCTATAGCCGAAAAAATCCCGGATATCGACCGATCCGGCAAATTCACGGTGATTGGTGCGCCGATGCCCTTCACGTGCCGTTTCCATTCTGCGACAACGGCCGGCACACCTTGTCCATGATCCCAGAGGGCAAGCACGCCGGCCAGTTCCTGCATCAGATGCGCGAACAAGCTTTCCGGCGAGGCCGTGGCGCCCGCTTCGTGAAGAGTGACGGAAGGATAGAGCGGATTGTCCGGTCGGTGGGCGATGTTAATGCCGCAGCCGATCACCACGGCATGCCGGCCATCCGGCAGGTTTTCCGCCTCGACCAGGATGCCGGACACCTTCTTGCCATCAACCAGGATATCATTCGGCCATTTGATGGCGATGCGGTCGTCGGCAAACGGCATTTCGTCGGAAATGGCGCGATAGAGCGCGAGCGCCACAGCGATCGGCAGGGATCCCAGGGCAGATGCCGGCGCGGGATTGATCAGCAGCAGGGATGCATAGAGATTGCCCGGCTCCGACACCCAGACCCTGCCTCGACGGCCGCGACCGCCAAGTTGGCGGCGGGCGGTGATCCAGAGATGGCCGGAATCTCCGGCGCGAGCGCGCTCCATGCAAACAGTGTTGGTCGATCCAACGTCATCGAGCGCCTCATGCCTGAAGCGCTCGATCAATCTGCTGTTCTGTTCGGTAACTGTCAAAACAGGGCGGCCGCCGCCGCTTCTGCCGCATTGCCGATCGGACCGCCGAAGACGACATAGCCGAGGACGAACACACCGGCGATACTATAGACCAGCTTGAGGCTACCTGGAACGCGGGCGATCTCGCGGACAGGCGCATCGAACCACATCAGCTTGACGATGCGCAGATAATAGTAAGCGCCGACGACCGAAGCGAGTACGCCGATGACCGACAGCCAGTAGAGGCCGGCCTTGATCGCGGCGACGAAGACGAAATACTTGGCGAAGAAGCCGGCCAGCGGCGGAATGCCTGCGAGCGAGAACATCATGATCGTCAGCACCGCAGCCATCAGCGGATCTGTGGTCGACAGGCCGGCGAAGTCGTCGATGCGCTCCAGCGCTTCGCCATCCTTGTTGCGCATCGACATGATGACGGCAAAAGTGCCGAGCGTCATGGCAACGTAGATGGTCATGTAGAGCATCACGCCGGAAACGCCCGGCTGGTTGCCGGCCGCGAGACCGACCAAGGCGTAGCCCATGTGACCGATCGAGGAATAGGCCATCAGGCGCTTGAAGTTGGTCTGGCCGATGGCGGCGAAGGAACCGATGACCATCGACAGCATCGAGACGAAAATAACGATCTGCTGCCAATCATGGGTGATCGGCTGAAAGGCCTCAATCACCACGCGGACGAAAACCGCCATGGCGGCAATCTTCGGCGCGCCGGCAAAGAAGGCGGTCACGGGGGTCGGTGCGCCTTCGTAGACGTCCGGCGTCCACATGTGGAAGGGAGCGGCCGAGATTTTGAAGGCGACGCCGGCGAGGACGAAAACCAGACCGAAGACCAGGCCCAGCGAGCGGGTCTCGGAACCGAGGATCTTGGCGATGTCGGCGAAATTCGTGTGGCCGGTGAAGCCGTAGACCAGCGACATGCCGTAAAGCATCATGCCCGAGGACAGCGCACCGAGGACGAAATATTTCAGGCCGGCTTCGGTCGAACGGGCGGATTCACGGTTCATCGCGGCGACGACATAGAGCGCCAGCGACTGCAATTCCAGCGACATGTAGAACGAGATCAGGTCATGCGCCGAGATCATCAGCATCATGCCGAGAGTCGCAAGCGTGACCAGGACCGGGAATTCGAACTTGTCGATCTTCTCCACGCCCTGCAGGCTGGTGGACATGAGAAGTGCCGATGCCGAGCCGATCAGCGCCAGGATCTTCATGAAGCGCGCGAAATGGTCCGAGACGAAGGCGCCGCTATAGGCAGAACCGTCGGCCGGGTAGAAGATGATCCAGAGTGCGGCGACAACCATCAACGCGATCGACAACCAGGTCACCGGCTTGGCCGACTTTTCGCCGCCATAGACGCCGATCATCAGCAGCGCCAAGGCGCCGATCGCCAGGATCAGCTCTGGGGTCGAGACGCTCAGACTTAAGAGAATGGGTTCAGAAGTCATTTTCAAGTGTCCCGTGATCACTGCGCCGCGGATGCGACATCATGCGCGGCCTGCACGGCCGCGGTATAGCTATTGACGAGGTGGTCGACCGAAGCGGCGGTGGCATCGAAGACCGGTGCCGGATAGACGCCGAAAAAAATGGTCAGCGCGACCATCGGATAGAGGATCAGCTGTTCGCGCGGTGAGAGGTCGAGAAGCTTCTTGAGGTTCTCTTTCTCCAACGCACCAAAAATCACCCGGCGATAGAGCCAGAGCGCATAGGCGGCCGAGAGGATCACGCCCGTCGTGGCAAACAGGGCCACCCAGGTGTTGAAGCGGAAAGCGCCGAGCAGCGTCAGGAACTCGCCGATGAAGCCGGACGTGCCGGGAAGGCCGACATTGGCCATGGTGAAGACCATGAAGGCCACCGCATATTTCGGCATGTTGTTGACCAGACCGCCATAGGCGTTGATTTCGCGGGTATGCGTCCGGTCATAGACGACGCCGACGCAGAGGAAGAGCGCGCCGGAGACGATGCCGTGCGACAGCATCTGGAACAGCGCCCCTTGGATGCCCTGCGTATTGGCAACGAAGATGCCCATGGTCACGTAGCCCATATGGGCCACCGACGAATAGGCGATCAGCTTCTTGATATCCTCCTGCATCAACGCCACCAGCGAGGTGTAGATGATGGCGATGACCGAGAGCGAGAAGATCAGCGGCGCGAAATATTCGGACGCCAACGGGAACATTGGCAGCGAGAAGCGCAGGAAACCGTATCCGCCGAGCTTCAAGAGGATGCCGGCTAGGATGACCGAGCCCGCCGTCGGCGCCTGCACGTGTGCGTCCGGCAGCCAGGTATGCACCGGCCACATCGGCATCTTCACCGCAAACGAGGCGAAGAAGGCCAGCCAGAGATAGGTCTGCATATGCGCCGGGAACTTGTGGGTCAGCATCTGAGTGATGTCGGTCGTGCCCGCATCCCAGTACATCGCCATGATTGCCAAGAGCATCAGCACCGAGCCGAGCAGCGTATAGAGGAAGAACTTGTAGGAGGCGTAGACGCGCTCCTTGCCGCCCCAGACACCGATAATGATGTACATCGGGATCAGCACGCCTTCGAAGAAGACGTAGAAGAGTACGATGTCGAGCGCCACGAAGGTGCCGATCATCAGTGTTTCCAGGAACAGGAAGGCGATCATATATTCGCGGATGCGCTTCTCGACCGAGATCCAGCTCGCCAGCACGCAGAAAGGCATGAGGAAGGTCGTGAGGATCACGAACAGCATGGAGATGCCGTCAACGCCGACATGGTAGGAAATGCCGGTGTTCAGCCAATTCTGCTTCTCGACGAACTGGAAGCTGGCCGTCGAATTGTCAAAGCCCCACCAGATGAACAGCGACAGCACGAAGGTAACGACAGTCGTGGCAAGCGAGATATAGAGCACGTTCTGCCGGCCGTCCTCGCTATCGCCCTTCATCAGCAGAAGCAGGGCGGCGCCGACCAGCGGTATGAATGTGACCAGCGAAAGAATGGGCCAACCGGACATCAGAACGAACTCCCGAGCATCATCCAGGTTACGAGTGCGGCAATGCCGATCAGCATCACGAAGGCATAGTGGTAGAGATAGCCGGTCTGCAGGCGGACGACCTGATTGGTCGCATCGATGACGCGGGCAGCGACACCGTTCGGACCGAGGCCATCGATGACCGTGCCATCACCCTCTTTCCACAGGAAGCGGCCGAGCCACTTGGCAGAGCGGACGAAGAGCACGTCATAGAGCTCGTCGAAATACCATTTGTTGAGCAGGAACCGGTAGAGGAATCGCTGCTGGTTGGCGAAGTAGCCCGRCATCCACGGCGAGCGGATGTAGAACAGCCAGGCGACCGCCAGACCGACGACCATGGCGATGAACGAGGCCCACTTGACGAGCAGCGGCACATGCTCATGCGCTTCGAGAATGTCGTTATGCGGCAGCGTGAACAGCGCCCCCTTCCAAAACTCCTTATAGGCTTCGCCGAAGAAGTAATTGTGGAAGATGACACCAGCGACAAGCGCGCCGGCTGCGAGGACATAGAGCGGCACCAGCATGACATTCGGCGATTCATGTACGTGATGCATGACATCGTGGGAAGCGCGCGGCTTGCCGAAGAAGGTCATGAAGATCAGGCGCCATGAATAGAAGCTCGTGAACACCGCGGCGAGCACCAGCAGGGTGAAGGAGAAGCCGGAGAGCGGGCTCGTCGAGGCATAGGCCGTCTCGATGATGCCGTCCTTGGAGAAGAAGCCGGCGGTGCCGATCAAGGTGCCGGGAATGCCGACACCGGTGATGGCGATCGTGCCGATAACCATCAGCCAGAACGTCCTCGGGATATAGGTACGGAGGCCACCCATGTTACGCATGTCCTGCTCGTCGGAGACGGCATGGATCACCGAACCGGCACAGAGGAACAGCAGCGCCTTGAAGAAGGCGTGCGTGAACAGGTGGAAAATGCCTGCGCCATAGGCGCCCATGCCGAGCGCCACGAACATGTAGCCAAGCTGCGAACAGGTCGAATAAGCGATGACGCGCTTGATGTCGTTCTGCACAAGGCCAACCGAGGCAGCGAAGAAGGCGGTAATCGTGCCGACCAGCGTCACGAAGACAAGCGCAGTATGCGACAACTCGAACAGCGGCGACATGCGAGCGACGAGGAAGACGCCGGCGGTAACCATAGTCGCGGCATGGATGAGGGCCGAGACCGGGGTCGGGCCTTCCATTGCGTCCGGCAGCCAGGTGTGCAGCAGGAATTGCGCCGACTTGCCCATAGCGCCCATGAACAGCAGCAGGCAGGTGCCGGTGATCGCGGCCTGCTTGTCGAGTTGCATGCCGAAGAGGTTGATCACCGCATCGGTGGCACCCTTGGCGCCGGGTGCCGGGATGTAAGTCGGGGCAGCAGCGAAGATGGATTCGAAATTGATCGAGCCAAACAGGACGAAGACGCCAAAGATACCGAGCGCGAAGCCGAAGTCACCGACGCGGTTGACGATGAAGGCCTTCATCGCCGCAGCACTCGCCGACGGCTTCTTATACCAAAAGCCGATCAGCAGGTAGGAAGCGAGACCCACGCCTTCCCAGCCGAAGAACATCTGCAGCAGGTTATCGGCAGTGATCAGCATCAGCATGGCGAAGGTGAAGAGAGACAGATAGGCGAAGAAGCGCGGCCGATCCGGGTCGTGATGCATGTAGCCGATCGAATAGACATGCACCAGACTCGACACTGTGTTGACGACGACGAACATCACGGCAGTCAGCGTATCGATGCGGAAGGCCCATTCGACGTCGACGCCGCCGGACTGCACCCAGCGCATGACAGGAACAGTGAACTGTTCCGTGTTGCCGACGGCGACCATGAAGAAAACGATCCAGGAGAGAACGGCGGCAATCAGCAGCAAGCCGGTCGTCACATATTCCGACGCCTTGGCGCCGATCTGGTTGCCGCCGAGGCCAGCGATGATCGCGCCCAGAAGCGGCAGGAAGACGATGAGTTTGTAGATGATCATAGCCTTCTCAGCCCTTCATCATGTTGACGTCTTCGACCGCGATCGTGCCCCGGTTGCGATAGAAGACGACGAGTATTGCAAGACCGATCGCCGCTTCGGCGGCAGCGACGGTCAGGATAAACAGCGCGAAAACCTGGCCCGTAATGTCGTGCAGGAAGGACGAGAAGGCCACCATGTTGAGGTTGACCGCGAGCAGGATCAGTTCCACCGACATCAGGATGACAATGACGTTCTTGCGGTTCAGGAAGATGCCGAACAGGCCGAGCATGAACAAGATGGCGCTGACGGTGAGGTAATGGCCGATGGTGATTTCCATGATCTCTCTCCGCCTCAGATGCCCTGGCCGGGTTTCGGATTGACGACGGCGATAGCCGTCTTGGGATTGCGCGCCACCTGGCTCCCGATGTTCTGCCGCTTGATATCGGTGCGGTGCTTCAAGGTCAGCACGATCGCGCCGATCATGGCGACGAGGAGAACGAGGCCGGCAATCTGGAAAAAGTAGACGTAGTGGGTATAGAGCACGTCGCCGAGCGCTGCCGTGTTGGTGCGCTTGGCCACGTCCGGGATCGGCATCGAAATGCTCTTCGCCACGTTCGGGGTGAACACCGTGCCGCCGATGATGATGACCAGTTCTGCCGCAAGGATGAGGCCGATCAGCACGCCGACCGGCGTATATTCAAGCGCCGTCGAGCGCAGCTTGGTGAAGTCGATGTCGAGCATCATCACGACGAACAGGAAGAGCACCGCCACCGCGCCGACATAGACGACCAGCAGGATCATCGCCAGGAATTCGGCGCCGGTGAGCAGGAAGAGGCCTGCCGCATTGACGAAGGTCAGGATCAGGAACAGGACCGAATGAACCGGGTTCCTGGCCCAGATGACCATGAATGCCGACGCCACCGCGACGAAGGCGAACAGATAGAAAAACAGAGCCTGCAGACCCATATTTTGGCGCCTTTTTCTTCCCCGGGATCTGAGGCCACGTGGCCCCTCCCCGTTTCCCCCGGCTAAGCCACCGGGCCCCTTGAATGAACTCCGGCCGGGCCGGAGGAATTGATATGCCGATCAGCGATAGGGCGCGTCGAGCGCCAGATTGCGCTCGATTTCACGCTCCCACCGGTCGCCGTTGTCGAGCAGCCTCTGCTTGTCGAAATAAAGCTCTTCGCGGGTTTCGGTGGCGAATTCGAAATTCGGACCCTCGACGATGGCGTCAACGGGGCAGGCTTCCTGGCAAAAGCCGCAATAGATGCACTTCACCATGTCGATGTCGTAGCGCACTGTGCGGCGGGTGCCGTCATTGCGACGCGGGCCGGCTTCGATGGTGATGGCCTGGGCAGGACAGATCGCCTCGCAGAGCTTGCAGGCAATGCAGCGTTCCTCGCCGTTCGGATAACGGCGCAGCGCATGCTCGCCGCGAAAGCGGGGCGAGACCGGACCCTTTTCGTAAGGATAGTTCACGGTCGCCTTCTGCTTGAAGAAATACCGCATGGTAAGGACGAACGCGCCGAAGAACTCCCGAAGGAACAGCGAACGGATGGACTGTGCAATGGCTGACATCGCAATCATTCCTTCATTGTATTGATTGGAGCCGCCATATCACGCCCATCCCGTCAGTTTCAGGACAAAGGCGGTGATGACGACCATGGCGAGCGACAGCGGCAGGAAAACCTTCCAGCCCAGCCGCATCAGCTGGTCATAGCGATAGCGCGGCACGAAGGCCTTGACCATGGCGAACATGAAGAAGCACAGGCAGACCTTGATCAGGAACCAGATGATGCCCGGCACCCAGTTGAGGATGAAGATATCGACCGGCGGCAGCCAGCCTCCGAGGAAAAGGATGGTGGTCAGCGAGCACATCAGCACGATGGCCGCATATTCGCCGAGCATGAACATCATGTACGGGGTCGAGCCATATTCGACCATGAAGCCAGCGACCAGTTCCGATTCAGCTTCCGGCAGGTCGAACGGCGGCCGGTTCGTTTYGGCCAGCGCCGAGATGAAGAAAACGATGAACATCGGAAACAGCGACAGCCAATGCCAGTCGAGGAAGGAGTTCGGCAGGCCAAGCTTGGTGCCGAGGCCGACCTTCTGCGACAGCACGATGTCGGTGAGGTTCAAGGAACCGACGCAGAGCAGCACGGTAACGATGACGAAGCCGATAGAGACTTCATAGGACACCATCTGCGCCGCCGAGCGCAGCGCGCCGAGGAACGGATATTTCGAGTTCGACGCCCAGCCGCCCATGATGACGCCATAGACTTCGAGCGAGGAGATGGCGAAGACGTAGAGGATGCCGACATTGATATTGGCGATCACCCAGTTCTGGTTGACCGGGATGACGGCGTAGGTGGCAAGCGCCAGCGTCACGGCGACGAGCGGGGCGAGCAGGAAGACGGCCTTGTTGGCACCGGCCGGGATGATCGGTTCCTTCAGGATAAATTTGCCCAGGTCGGCGAAGGACTGGAAAAGTCCGAACGGACCCACCACATTCGGACCACGGCGCAATTGCACTGCCGCCCAGACCTTGCGGTCGGCAAGCAGAATGAAGGCGATGAAGACCAGGAGCAGAACCAGCATCAGAAGCGACTGGCCGACCATGATCAATGCCGGCAAGACATAGGCGGTGAAAAAATCGTCCATGATTCCCTGTCCCCTCGCGCCTATTCCACCGCAACCTTAAGGTTGCTTTGGGCCAATGCGGAGCATTCGGCCATGACCGCCGAGGCGCGTGCTATCGGGTTCGTCAAATAGAAGTCTTTGATCGGAGAAGCAAACCCCGATTTGTCCATTTTCCTGAGTTTTTTCGCAACTGCGGCAATTTCGTCGACGCTGCCCAGCTTGATCTCGTCCTCTTCGGCGAAATGCGGGAAGGCTGCATAGAGTTTTGCACGCAATTGATGAAGCGAATCAAAGGGTAAGCGCTTGCCGAGCACGTCCGAGAGGGCGCGGATGATCGCCCAGTCCTCGCGCGCGTCGCCCGGTGCGAAATTGGCGCGATTGCCCATCTGCACCCGGCCTTCGGTGTTCACCCAGATGCCCGACTTTTCGGTATAGGTGGCACCCGGCAGGATCACGTCGGCATTCGAGGCGCCATTGTCGCCATGCGAGCCGATATAGACCAGAAGATTGGTGCTCTTCCTGGAGAAATCGAGTTCGTCGGCACCGAGCAGGAAGACCACGTCCATGGTCGCGAGCTGGGTCGCGGCATCGACGCCGTTCTCGCCCGGCACGAAGCCGAGATCGAGGCCACCGACGCGGGAAGCGGCGGTGTGCAACACAGCAAGGCCATTCCATTCAGGCGTCAGCACACCCACCGATTCGGCGAGGCCGGCGACGGTTGCGAGAATGCCGCGGCCATCGGCGCGAGAAAGCGCCCCCTGGCCGATGATGATCATCGGCTTCTTGGCGTTCTTCAGCTTGTCGAGGAAGCTGCCATTGCCGGCGGCGAGATCATCGAGCGTGTCGGTGCCTGCGCCGAGATAGTCATACTTGTAGCGCAGATCCGCTTGTTGGCCGATGAGGCCGACTGGGAAACCGCCGCGGCGCCAGCGCTTGCGGATGCGAGCGTTGAGCACAGAGGCTTCGATGCGCGGATTGGCGCCGACGATCAGCAGCGCGTCCGCCTCGTCGATGCCGGCGATGGTCGGGTTGAAGATATAGCTGGCACGGCCGTTCGACGGATCGAGCTGGGCGCCATCCTGGCGGCAATCGAGATTCTGCGAACCGAACGAGCGCACGAGTTCGGAGAGCGCATACATTTCCTCGACGGAAGCGAGGTCGCCGGCAACGGCGCCGATCTTCTCGCCTGATGTGGCGGAAACGGCAGCCTTGATGGTGGCAAACGCTTCCTGCCAGGTGGCTGGCACCAGTCGGCCGTCCTTGCGGACATAGGGCCGGTCGAGGCGCTGGGTCTTCAGACCATCCCAGATATGGCGGGACTTGTCGGAGATCCATTCCTCGTTGATGTCTTCGTTGACGCGCGGCAGGATGCGCATGACTTCACGGCCGCGGGTGTCGACGCGGATCGCCGAACCAAGCGCGTCCATGACGTCGATCGATTCCGTCTTGTTGAGCTCCCACGGACGTGCCGTGAAGGCAAAGGGCTTGGAGGTCAGCGCGCCGACAGGGCAGAGGTCAACGACATTGCCCTGCAGTTCCGAGGTCATGGCGCTTTCGAGATAGGTGGTGATCTCAGCATCCTCGCCGCGGCCGATCAGGCCGAGTTCGCTGATCCCAGCCACTTCCGTGGTGAAGCGGACGCAGCGCGTGCAGTGGATGCAGCGGTTCATCACCGTCTTGACCAGCGGTCCGATATACTTGTCTTCGACGGCGCGCTTGTTTTCCTGGTAGCGCGAGGCGTCGACACCAAAGGTCATCGCCTGGTCCTGCAGGTCGCATTCGCCGCCCTGGTCGCAGATCGGGCAATCCAGCGGATGGTTGATCAGCAGGAATTCCATCACGCCTTCGCGGGCCTTCTTGACCATCGGCGTGTTGGTGAAGACTTCCGGCAGTTCGCCATTCGGGCCGCCGCGCACGTCGCGCACGCCCATGGCGCACGATGCCTGCGGCTTCGGCGGGCCACCCTTCACTTCGATCAGACACATGCGGCAATTGCCGGCGACCGACAGCCGTTCATGAAAACAGAAGCGCGGAACTTCGGCGCCAGCCTCCTCGCACGCCTGCAACAGCGTGAAATGATCCGGTACCTCGACTTCTTTTCCGTCAACTTTCAGCTTCGCCATTTCAGCCTTCCAACAGCGCTTTCGCCTGCCTGACCCAGCCGTCCCGGATAATCCGGTTGTCGAGGTCAAGCTCTTTATCGATTCTCATGGCCTCGGCATCATCCCATTTGGCGATATCGGCAAATGAGGTGACACCCATGTCCCTGAGCACTTTTTCCAATCTCGGGCCGATGCCGGAAATCCGCTTGAGGTCGTCCGTCCTGGCGGTCTCGGTTTTCCGGACCACCTTGAGCGGCACGACCTTCGGTTCTTCCGGCTTCTTCGCCCCTTCCGTCTTCACCGGCGCCGCCTCATTGCGCTTGTCCAGCGCATCGGCCATTGCCCCCATGAAGAGACCCGCCATCTGCGTCGCCATATTGACGCCGACGGCAGTCATCATCGTCATCACCGCCGCCTGATCGGCGATGAATTTGGCGGACGCTTGGGCAAAGTTCGGCTCAGCTGCGGTATCCCGCGCTTCCGCCTCGTCCCTGCCCTGTTGCGGCTCGCTCATGTTTCCTACTCGGCAGCCTCCAGAACCGCGCCATGCGACGTGGCATTGCTGGTATACTGATCAATGCGTTTCTCGATCTCGGGACGGAAGCGACGGATCAGGCCCTGGATCGGCCAGGCAGCGGCGTCGCCGAGCGCGCAGATCGTATGGCCTTCAACCTGCTTCGTCACTTCGAACAGCATATCGATTTCGCGCTTCTGCGCGTTGCCGCGCACCATGCGTTCCATGACGCGCATCATCCAGCCGGTGCCTTCGCGGCACGGCGTGCACTGACCGCAGCTTTCATGCTTGAAGAAGGCAGAGATGCGCCAGATCGCCTTGATGACGTCGGTCGACTTGTCCATAACGATGGCGCCGGCCGTGCCGAAGGAGGAACCGACAGCGCGCAAGCCGTCGAAGTCCATCTGGCAATCGATGATATCGGCCGCCGGCACGATCGGGCACGATGCGCCGCCGGGGATGACGGCGAGCAGGTTGTCCCAGCCGCCGCGGATGCCGCCGGCATGCTTGTCGACCAGTTCGCGGAAGGTGACACCCATCGCGTCCTCGACGGTGCAGGGCTTGTTGACATGGCCCGACAGCATGAACAGCTTGGTGCCGACATTGTTCGGCCGGCCGATGGCAGAGAACCAGCCGGCGCCGCGGCGCAGGATGGTCGGCGCCACCGCGATCGATTCAACGTTGTTGACCGTCGTCGGACAGCCGTAGAGGCCCATATTGGCCGGGAATGGCGGCTTCAGACGCGGCTGGCCCTTCTTTCCTTCGAGGCTTTCGAGCAGTGCCGTTTCTTCGCCGCAGATATAGGCCCCGGCACCGTGATGGAGGAACACTTCCATGTCCCAGCCATGGATGTTGTTCTTGCCGAGCAGGTTGGCGTCGTAACATTCGTCGATCGCCGCCTGTAGCGCCTCACGCTCCCGGATATATTCGCCGCGCAGATAGATATAGGCGACATGCGCGCCCATGGCGAAGCTCGCGATCAGGCAGCCTTCGATCAGCGTATGCGGATCGTGGCGCATGATGTCGCGGTCTTTGCAGGTGCCGGGTTCGGATTCGTCGGCGTTGACGACGAGGAAATGCGGACGGCCGTCGCTTTCCTTCGGCATGAAGGACCATTTGAGGCCGGTCGGGAAGCCGGCGCCGCCACGGCCACGCAGGCCCGACGCCTTCATCTCGTTGACGATCCAATCGCGGCCCTTTTCAAGCATCTGCTTGGTGCCGTCCCAATGTCCACGCGACATGGCGCCCTTCAGCGACTTGTCCTTGTGGCCGTAGATATTGGTGAATATGCGGTCCTTATCGTCCAACATCCGTCTCGTCCTTACCGGGGCTTCTTGCCGAAAACCCGAACATATTCTTCTTCGCCGCCGCGCGCCAAGGCGTCGGCTTGCTTGACCCATTCGTCGCGATCGATGCGGCCGCGGAAGTTCAGGTAGCTGTCGACCCAGGCACGCTGCTCGGCATTCCAGGCAGCAACCTGCGCATAAGTGAAGATGCCGAGATCGTGCAGCGTACCTTCGATCTTAGGGCCGACGCCCGAGATCAGCTGCAAGTCATCCGGCGTTGCCGGCTTTTCGATGCCAGTCGGGCGGTTCGGATCGTCCAGCGACGGCTTGGYCGCGGCCTTGCCAGCATCGGCGGCGTTTTCGGCAGCCGTGGATTCCTTGACCGGTGCGCCACCAGGCGTGGCACTCTTGTCGTCGGCCGGCGACTTCACCGCGGGCGCTGTCTCGACAGCAGCCGTCTTCGGCTGGGCCGCATTGGACGGCGGGACCGCGACGGCTTCCGCCGCGGGCTTCGGCGGTTCTTCGCCTGTCAGCGCGGACTGCAGCGGACGGCGCTCGTCCGGAGAGGTGAGCGAGGTCATGCCGCCGAACGGAGCGGAATAGAAACGGTCGATCTGCGTGCCCGGCTTGACGTCACCCGCCTTGCCGGCCTCGAAGCGCTCGATGATATATTCGAGCTGGCGCGGCGTCAGGTCTTCAAAGGTGTCCTTGGCGACCATGATCATCGGGGCGTTGACGCAGGCCCCAAGACACTCGACCTCTTCCCAGGACAGCGTGCCATCGGCATTGAGATGATGCGGCTCGGGATGGATCTTCGACCGGCAAACGGCCATCAGGTCCTCGGAACCACGCAGCATGCACGGCGTCGTGCCGCAGACCTGGATATGAGCGCGCGAGCCGACCGGCGCCAGTTGGAACTGGGTATAGAAGGTCGCGACTTCGAGAACGCGGATATAGGCCATGCTCAGCATGTCCGCGACCGACTCTATCGCCGCCTTGGTCACCCAGCCGTCCTGCTCCTGCGCACGCATGAGCAGCGGGATGACGGCAGACTGCTGCCGGCCTTCCGGATATTTCGCAATCGTCGCCTGCGCCCAGGTCGCATTCTCGCTCGTGAAAGCGAAGCTCGGCGGCTGGACATTCTCTTCGGCTAATCGACGTACGGACATTCTCGTTATCGTCCTATCAATTGATCTTTCCGCATTGCGACGTGCTGAGGCCCGTCATCTCGCATGCGTATCCTGTTGAATCCTTCTGCAGGAAAACGACGAAGCGCTTGCCGTTCGGCACGGCCGCCTTGATCTCGTATCCCTGCGCAATCAGTTGCCCGATCGTGGAGCCGTCGCTGCTCTTGGCCGGCTTCTGCTCGTCCTCCTGCGCGAATGCGACAGTGGCGAGCAGAATGGCGGAAGCTGCGAGCGCGACCTTGATCATCACCGGTCAACCTCACCGAAAACGATATCGAGCGAGCCGAGCACGGCGGTGACGTCGGCCAGCTGGTGGCCTTTGCAAAGGAAGTCCATCGCCTGCAGATGCGCGTAACCCGGAGCGCGAATCTTGCAGCGATAAGGCTTGTTGCTGCCGTCGGCGACCAGATAGACGCCGAACTCGCCCTTGGGCGCCTCGACCGCGGCGTAAACCTCACCGGCCGGCACGTGGTAGCCTTCGGTGTAGAGCTTGAAGTGGTGGATCAGCGCTTCCATCGAGCGCTTCATCTCGCCACGCTTCGGCGGCACGACCTTGCCGTCGAGGGACGACACGGGACCGTATTTTTCCTTGCCGAGCAGGCGGTTGACGCACTGCTTCATGATCCGGTTGGCCTGGCGCATTTCGAACATGCGGATCAGGTAACGGTCATAGCAGTCGCCGTTCTTGCCGACGGCGATGTCAAAATCGAGCTCGGAATAGCATTCGTAGGGCTGCGCACGGCGCAAGTCCCAGGCAGCCCCCGAACCGCGGACCATGACACCCGAAAAGCCCCAAGCCCAGGCGTCGGCGAGCGTGACGACGCCGATATCGACATTGCGCTGCTTGTAGATGCGGTTGTCGGTCAACAAGCCTTCGATGTCATCGAGAATGGCGTCGAATTTGTCGCACCACTTGCCGATATCCTCGACCAGTTCCGGCGGAATGTCCTGATGGATGCCGCCCGGACGGAAATAAGCGGAATGCATGCGGGCGCCGCAAGCGCGCTCGTAGAACACCATCAGCTTTTCGCGCTCTTCGAAACCCCAGACCGGCGGCGTCATGGCGCCGACGTCCATGGCCTGCGTCGTGACGTTCATGATATGCGACAAGATGCGGCCGATTTCGGAGTAAAGCACGCGGATCAGCTGACCGCGGATCGGTACTTCGATGCCGAGCAACTTTTCGGCCGCGAGCGCAAAGGCATGTTCCTGGTTCATCGGCGCGACGTAATCGAGGCGGTCGAAATAGGGGACCGCCTGCAGATAGGTCTTGGTTTCGATCAGCTTTTCGGTGCCGCGGTGCAAGAGACCAATGTGCGGGTCGACGCGCTCTACGATTTCACCATCAAGCTCCAGCACAAGACGAAGCACACCGTGCGCAGACGGATGCTCCGGTCCAAAGTTGATGGTAAAATTCCGGACGTTATGTTCAGTCATATTTCATGCTCCAGAATGGAGGCGAATAGGCGATAGAGACTCAGCAGGCCTTACTGGCTCTTCTTCTCGTCACCTGGCAGGACGTAGTCTGTTCCCTCCCAAGGCGACAAAAAGTCGAAATTGCGGAACTCCTGGCGGAGCTGAACCGGCTCATACACGACGCGCTTGACGGTGTCGTCGTAGCGGACTTCGACATAACCCGTTGTCGGGAAGTCCTTACGCAGCGGGAAGCCTTCGAAGCCATAGTCGGTCAGGATGCGGCGAAGATCCGAGTGGCCGGCGAACAGGATGCCGTACATATCGTAGGCTTCGCGTTCGAACCATTCGGCGCCGAGATAGAGTGCGGTCGCCGAGGTGATCGTCTCGTCTTCGCCGATCTGCGCCTTTACCCGGATGCGGATGTTGTGCTTCGGCGAAAGCAGATGCACCACCACGTCGAAGCGCTTTTCGCGCGACGGATAGTCGGCGCCGCAGAGATCGATGAAGCTGATGAACTGGCAGCGCTCGTCATCCCGAAGGAAAGTCAGCAGTTCGATATAGTTTTCAGGCGCGACCGTCAGCGTCAGTTCGCCATAGGCGAGAACCGCGTCGGCAATCAGCGGACCGCGGGCTTCGCGGAGATAGACGGAAAGCTCGTCCAGAGTGGCCATGGTCCCGTCTCCCCTCAGCGCTCGATCGTGCCGGTGCGGCGGATTTTCTTCTGCAGCAGGAGCACGCCATAGAGCAGCGCCTCTGCCGTGGGAGGACAGCCCGGCACGTAGATGTCGACAGGCACGACGCGATCGCAGCCACGCACCACCGAATAGGAATAGTGGTAATAACCGCCGCCATTGGCGCAGGAGCCCATCGAAATGACGTAACGCGGCTCGGGCATCTGGTCGTAGACCTTGCGCAGCGCCGGGGCCATCTTGTTGGTCAGCGTGCCCGCGACGATCATCACGTCTGACTGGCGCGGCGAGGCGCGCGGCGCGACACCGAAGCGCTCCATGTCGTAGCGCGGGCCGGAGACCTGCATCAGGCCTTCAACAGCGCAGCAGGCGAGGCCGAACTGCATCCACATCAGCGAACCCGTGCGCGCCCAGGTGATCAGGGCGGAGGTCGTGGTGGTGATAAAACCCTTGTCGGCGAGTTCATTGTTGATTTCGCCGAAGAAAGCATCATTGGCGCCAACCGGCTTGCCGGTCGCGGGATCGATGATCCCCTTCGGCTCTTCGGCGACGAGCGTCGAGGATGTCACTCCCATTCGAGTGCTCCCTTCTTCCATTCATAAATAAAGCCGATGGTCAGCACGGCGAGGAAAACCATCATCGACCAGAAACCGAACCAGTCGATCGCATGGAAGGACACGGCCCAGGGAAACAGGAAGGCCACTTCCAGGTCGAAGATGATGAACAGGATCGAAACCAGGTAGAAGCGGATGTCAAACTTCATGCGCGCATCGTCGAAGGCATTGAAGCCGCATTCGAAGGCCGACAGCTTTTCCGAATCGGGCGCTTTGAAGGCAACGATGAAAGGAGCGACCAGAAGAGCAAGACCGATGACGAGAGCGATGCCAATGAAGATGGCGATTGGCATATAGGAGCCGAGGAGAGCAGTCATTTCAATCCAACCTCGCCCGCCACGCTACACGAGACTGCGATCAGCGATCGTGCGGCCCGGCAGAGCCGAATTTGTTGCAACGCAATCGTGGTTAGCGCAGCTATACCGGATAAGCAAGTGTCGGAATCTATTTTCGCTGCATTGTCGCATGATTTGACAAAAGCGTCACAAAGCCGCTGCGAAACGATTGAATTTGCAGGGATTGACCGATCTATCCGATTTTTTCAAAGTAGACGATGGATGTCGGATTTCGTTCGACCAGCGCCTTGCCTTTTGCGCAGGGCTGCCTCGGCGTTTCTGCAGCCGTTCAGTCGTCGTCCGAGCCGGAGAGGTGATTGTTCACCGAAGCCTTCACCAGATGCATGTCGTCAAGCAGCACCTTGATCGCCGCGGGATCGACATCGGCCATCATGTCGCGCAGCCATCCTTCATGGGCGGCGGCCATTTCGGCGAAGAATTTCTCGCCTTTGGCGGTCAGCTTGGCGACTGTGACACGGCGGTCGCCGTCAGGGGTTTCGCGGACGATCAGGCCATCTCCTTCGAGGCGCTCGACAAGGCCCGTGACATTGCCGTTGGTGACCATGGTGCGCTTGGACAGCTCGCCGAGACGCAGGCCGTTCTTCTCGCGGTCGAGCTGGGCGAGCAGGTCGAATTGCGGCAGCGTGGCGCCGAATTCGCTGCGCAGGCGACGGCGGACTTCCTGGCTGATCAGCTTGGTGGTCGAGAGCATACGCAGCCAGAGCCTGAGTTCGGGCTTCTTGCCCTCCTGCGTGTCCTGAACGATGATCTCGATGTCGACGGTATCGCTGTCTGCCATATCCCGGCCCGGATTGGGTATAGTGTCTCCCGCTCTATGCGCGTCAATATTTTAGATGTCAAATGTTAGCTGGCACGCCCGTCACTTTGCCAACAACTTGGCAAGCATGAAGCCCGAGCCTGCACCGGTTCCGGCGCCCGGCCAGGTCGAGGCGCCGCAAAGATAGAGGTTTTTCACCGGCGTCCTGTAACGTGAATAGCCGGCGACGGGACGGAAGAGGAAATTCTGGTCGAGATGATGGCTGCCGGACAGATTGTCGCCGCCGATCAGATTCGGATTCTCGCGTTCGAGGTCGAGCGGCGAGAAGACCGAGCGGCCGAGGATTTTACCACGCAGGCCCGGCGCATAGTTTTCGAGGATGTCGAGGACGCGGTCGGCATAGCCCTCCTTGACCTGGTCCCAGTCCCGCCCACCGATCTCGCCCCTGGCGTCGCCTTTGATCTCCGCCGGAAGAACGCGGGTCTGGATCCAGAGCACATGTTTGCCGTCGGGCGCGCGCGACGGGTCGAGTACGCTCGGCTGGCCGACCACGAGCACGGGTTCAACCGGCAGCAGGCCGGCGGCGGCTTCGGAATAAGCCTTCGACATCATTTCCATGTCCGGCGCGACATGGACGTAGGCGAACGTCTTCAATTCTTCGCTGGCGCGCCAGTCCGGCAGGCCGTCGAGCGCCAGATGCACCATCAGCGTGCCCGGCCCTGCTCTGAATTTTTCGATCTTCGCCTCGAAGGCTGCGCGGGACGAATCCTTGGCGAGAAGCTTGCCGAAGACGATCTGCGGATGAGCGTTGGAGATCACGGCCCGCCGGGCTGTGAGGACGCGGCCATCGGAGAGGCGGACGCCGGTAGCCGCGCCATTGCCCATATCGATGCGGTCGACGGAGGTGCCGAGCAGCAGTTCGCCGCCCTTGGATTTCAGCACGCCGACCATCGACCTTATAATAGTGTCGGCGCCGCCCTGGCCGATCACCATGCCGAACGCCTGGTTGGCCATGGATTCGAGATAGGGAAACAGCGCGCCGCCGGCGACATCCGGCGGGAAATCCAGATGCATGCCCCAGGCCGCCATCATCGCCTTGAGTTTCGGGCTTTCGAAGCGAGCGTCGAGGAAGTCGCGCGGCGAAGCGAGCAACAGCTTCAATGTGTCGTACATCCAGCCGGTGCCCTTTTCGCGCCAGGCTTTCCACGCCACTTTGGCCGCTGCGAAGGACGGCATCGGCGAACCGAGCAGGCCGAAGATATGCGGTGCATCGGCACCGAAAGTGGCGAGCAGGTCGCGCCAGGCCTGAGCGTCCCTGGCAGAAAGTGCCGCGATGCGGCCGGCCGTCTTTTCCAGATCGGTGCTGACGCCGAGCCAGGTGTGATCGCGAAATACGCTGGCAAAACAATCGGCCGCCGGCACGATGCCGAGGCCATTGGCGAACAGCGCGTCCTTGTTGGCATTGAAGAAGGCGGAGCCGGCGAACATGGAGAGGTTCATGGCGCAGAGGTCGTGGCGGAAGCCGGGCAGCGTCACCTCGCGGGTCTTGACCGCCCCGCCCGGCTCGTCCTTCGCCTCTACGACGGCGACCGACCAACCCTTGTTGGCCAGTTCCACGGCCGCAGCCAGCCCATTGTGTCCAGCACCGATCACCACCGCGTCGTAGTTCATCGCCATCTCCTGCTGCAGGCTGTCGATTGTTTGCCGCATATGCATACATCTTCGCCGGACCGTCGCAAGTCACAAATATTTTAAGCATAAAGGTTTTTGGGATTACGCTACGTCAATTTTTAAAATGATGTTTTATATCAACATAATACTGAAATCCCTTGAGGCGTTGGACGGCATTTTCCCGCGCCGCCAGATGCTTGCAATTTCATATTTCCTGGCTTAGCGTTGCCTCTACAGGGGCGGAGACGGCGACCGATTGGGCCGCTGAGAGACCCTCGCAACCAGGGAACAGAACCATGACAGCCAAAGCACTTGCCGATGTCGCAGCCGCACTTCTTTCCGGTTCCGTGAGGGTCGTCGACCTGACCGCACCGCTCGGTCCGGAAACACCGGTTCTCTACCTGCCGCCGCAGTTCGGCCAGAACACGCCGAAGGTCAAGGTGCACGAGATCTCGCACTATGACCAGAATGGCCCGTTCTGGGCCTGGAACTGGCTGGAACTCGGCGAACATACCGGCACCCATTTCGACGCCCCATGCCACTGGATCACCGGCAAGGACCTGGCCAACAACACAACCGACACGATTCCGCCGCAGGCCTTCGTCGGCCCGCTCAACGTCATCGACCGTTCCAAGGAATCGGCCGCCAATCCCGACTATCTCCTGACCGTCGACAGCATCAAGGAATGGGAAGCCGAGCATGGCGAGATCGAAGCCAATAGCTGGGTGGTGATGCGCACCGACTGGTACAAGCGCAACGGCTCGACCGAGACCTTCCTCAATGCCGACGAGAACGGCCCGCATTCGCCTGGCCCGACGGCGGAAGCGATCGAATATCTGGTTTCGAAGAAGATCATGGGCTGGGGCCAGGAAACCATCGGCACCGATGCCGGTTCTGCCGGCGGCATGAACCCGCCCTTCCCGGCGCATAACCTGATGCACAAGGCCGGCCGCTATGGCCTCGCCAGCCTCTGCCATCTCGACCAGCTGCCGGCCAAGGGCGCGATCCTGATCGCCGCACCGCTGAAGTTCGTCAAGGGCACAGGCTCGCCGATCCGCGCGCTGGCGCTGGTGGCCGGCTGAGCTTCGGAGAGAGCTCCTCCCCTTTTGCGGCCAGGCAATTGCGTGTGGCGCAAAGACCCTCTCTGGCCTGCCGGCCATCTCCCCCACAAGGGGGGGAGAAGACTCGCGGCTCGCTCCTTGCCTCGATTGGGGCTCCGAGGGTGCGGCCGGGTTAAGCCCCTCCCCCTTGTGGGGAGGGGTTTGGGGCGGGGTCTTAACGCCGGACGCGTAGTTCTGCCGTCTAGGCGAGAATGTCTGTCTTCTCCCCGTTGTCACGGGGCGAAGAGATTTTGCACCAGTTTTGCATCAGTCCGGTGATCCGCCATGTCCACTTATGACTACATCATCGTCGGAAGCGGCATCAATGCCCTGGTCGCAGCCAGCCTGCTCGGTAAGAAGGGCAAGAAAGTGCTGGTGCTGGAGCGCAGTGATCGCATCGGCGGCTGCCTCCGGACGGAAGAAATCACCGAGCCCGGCTTCAAGCACGACGTCATGGCCACCACCATGGTGCTGTTCCTGACCTCGCCCGCCTATGGTGCGCTTGGCAAGGACCTGGAAGCACGGGGACTGGAATTCGCCCATGCCGATCTGCCGACCGGTGTGCTCAGGCCCGATGGCTCGCATCTCATCTTCTCCAAGGACCGGGCGCGCAATGTCGCTGCCTTCGAGAATCTGGCGGCCGGCGATGGCTACGCCTTTTCGCGCGACATGGACAGGCTCGGCGCCGATGCGCCCTTCCTATTCTCGCTGCTCGGCGGCTCACTCTGGTCCGGCAATATTGCCAAGACCATCGCCAAGGAGGCCTGGAAGCGCGGGCTGCGCGGCCTCGCCGCCTGGTTTGGCGAGGCGCTGGTCACCGCGCGGGCTCATCTCGAAAGCAATTATCAGTCGGATCTGGTGCGGGCCCTCTGGGCACCCTGGGTGCTGCATTGCGGCCTCGGACCGGAAAGCGCCTATTCGGCGGAAATGGCCAAGGTGATCGGCTTCGCCATCGAACTGGCCGGCTGCCCGGTCGCCAAGGGCGGCGCGCGGACCCTGCTCGCTGCCTTCGAAAAACTGATCACTGACAATGGCGGCACGATTCGCACCGGCGCCGATGTCGACCGGATTCTCGATGGCCCCGGCGGCAAGGTGAGCGGTGTAAGGCTGGCGAGCGGCGAAGTGATGCAGGCGAACCAGGGCGTCATCGCCTCGGTGACGCCGACCCAGCTCTATGGCCGGCTGCTGCGCGATACATCCGCCAAGCTGCCGCAGGAGATTGCCGAAAGCCTGAAGAGCTACCGTTACGGCAAGGGCAACATGCAAATCCACTATGCGCTGAAGTCGCCGCCGCGCTGGAAGGGCGGCGAGGAGCTTGGCCGTGTGGCCTTGCTGCACCTCACCCCCGGCCTCGACGGCGTGTCGCGCGCCGCCAATGAATGCGAGCGCGGGCTACTGCCGGCGGTACCGACCATCTGCGTCGGCCAGCCGGCCTCGTTCGACCCGAGCCGCGTGCCGGAAGGCCGCTCTCTCCTCTGGCTGCAACTGCCGGAAGCGCCGCGCTATATCAAGGGTGACGCCGCCGCCGAACTGCCGATCCCGGCCGATGGCCAATGGACCGAGGAACTGCGCGAACGGTTTGCCGACCGGGTCGAGCGCATTCTTGAAAGCCATATCGACGGCTGGTCGGAAAATATCATGGCGCGAAAGGCCTATTCGCCCGGCGATCTCGAAAAGATGAACATGAACCTGGTCGGCGGCGACCCCTATGGCGGCTATTGCGGCGTCGACCAGTTCTTCCTCTTCCGGCCGTTCAAATCATCGGTCAACCACAAGACCCATGTCCCGGGCCTCTACCATATCGGCGCTTCGACCCATCCCGGCCCCGGCCTTGGCGGCGGCTCGGGCTTCCTGCTCGCTTCATCGTTGAAATAATCGGAAAGACTTCATGACGGAACGGTTTTCAGGCACAGTGCTCCGAGACCTCGATGGCTCCGAGGCCAAACGCCCGACGATGGGGGAGATCGGCCTCAACCAGTTCGCGCCCTATCTGATGAACCGTATCATGGCGCGCTGGAACGCCAACCTTGCCGACGAGATCAAATCGCAGGAGATGACCACGGCGAAGATGCGGGCACTCGCCATCCTCGCCATCACACCGTCGGTGACGATCAACGAGCTCTCCGTGTTTGCCGTCACCGAACAGTCGACAATGAGCCGGACATTGGATTCGCTGGAGGAACAGGGCTATATCCGCCGCCAACCGCGCGCCGACGACATGCGGGTGCGCGATGTCACGATCACCGAGGCCGGCCGCGCCGCCTTCGAGAAGATCTGGCCGACCATGTATGACTCGCTTGTCAAGATGTTCCACGGCATCGAGGAAGAGGACTATAAGGCCTTCATCGACGTGCTCCATCGGATCCTGCACAATATCCGCAAACATGATATATGAGGCGGGCATGGTCCCGTTCACGTTACGTCATGCACCAGCTGTCGTGACGCAAGGCCGCTGCGTATGACACGCTGTCGGAGCGGCTCTCCGCTCCGTTGACCGTTATCTCGAATTTCGTGCGCAAGAGATGTCGACGGGCTTCTGTCCGCCACCGGCTCCGCCGGGCACCCCGCGCCCTTATCAATTCCTTACGCAGCCAACCCACCTTCCCGATCGAGATTTGATCCGGAAGAGAGGCAAAGTGCGGGCTCCAAATTATCCTCAGGAGTTAGAGATGTTGGACCTGGTTTTCCTGGCCGTGGGCGTCGCCGCCTTCGGCATTTTTGCCGTTTATGCACGGCTCCTCGAGCGGTTGTGAGGTGACGTGATGTTTGAAGCCATCTTCGGCCTCGTCGTCGCTCTGGCGCTCGGCGCCTATCTGGTGCTCACCCTCGTTCATCCCGAGCGGTTCTGAGCCCATCCTCCCGGAGTATCTTCCATGACCTTCAACGGATGGCTGCAAATCGGCCTTCTTTTCGCGATCACGGTGGCGCTGATCAAGCCGCTCGGGCTTTACATGGCGCGCGTCTTCGAGGGTGAGCGCAATTTCCTCTCGCCAATCCTGCAGCCGGTCGAGACCGGCTTCTATGCAATCTCCGGCGTTGATCCGAAGAAAGAGCAGGGCTGGCTGTCGTTCACCATGTCGATGCTGGTGTTCAACGCACTCGGCTTCGCGCTGCTCTATGCCATCCTGCGCCTGCAGGGCATCCTGCCGCTGAATCCGCAGGGCTTTGGCGCCGTGTCACCGGATCTTGCCTTCAACACCGCCGTCAGTTTCGTCAGCAACACCAACTGGCAGTCCTATGGCGGCGAAACGACGATGAGCAATTTCAGCCAGATGGCCGGGCTCACCGTGCAGAATTTCCTCTCGGCCGCCACCGGCATTGCGCTGGCGCTCGGCGTCACCCGGGCTTTTGCCCGCTCCGGCGCCAAGACGATCGGCAATTTCTGGGTCGACATGACCCGTTCGACGCTCTACGTGCTGCTGCCGCTGTCGATTGTCGTGGCACTGGTTTTCGTCGCCATGGGCCTGCCGCAGACGCTTGACGCGTCGGCAACGGCGACCACGCTCGAAGGCGCCAAGCAGACGATCGCGCTCGGCCCAATCGCCAGCCAGGAAGCCATCAAGCAGCTCGGCACCAACGGCGGCGGCTTCCTCAACGTCAATGCCGCGCACCCGTTCGAGAATCCGTCGGCGCTGACGGACTATCTCAACATCATCAGCATGCTGTCGATCACCGCGGCGCTGCTCTACACGTTCGGCCAGATGGTCGGTGATCGCCGGCAGGGCTGGGCCTTCGTCGCGGCCTGCGGCTTCTTTCTGATCATCGGCACCGGCATCATCTATTGGGCGGAAAGCACCGGTAACCCGATCCACACCGCTCTTGGCCTCGACCCTACGCTCGGCAACATGGAAGGCAAGGAAGTCCGCTTCGGCCAGGCGATGACCGCCGCCTATAGCGCCGTGACCACCGCCATTTCCGATGGCGGCGTCAACGGCATGCTCGGCTCGTTCACCGGCCTCGGCGGCATGATCCCGATGTTCCTGATCCATCTCGGCGAAATGCTGCCTGGTGGTGTCGGCTCGGGCCTCTATGGCATGATCGTCTATGCCATCCTGTCGGTGTTCGTTGCCGGCCTGATGGTTGGCCGCACGCCGGAACTGCTGGGCAAGAAGATCGAAAGCCGCGAGATGAAGTTCGGCGTGCTCGCCATCCTCATCCTGCCGGCGGCCATCCTCGGCTTTGCCGCGGTCTCGGCCATCCTGCCCTTCGCCGTCTCCTCGATCGGTACCGCCGGCCCGCACGGCCTCAGTGAAATCCTCTATGCCTACACGTCGGCGGCCGGCAACAATGGCTCGGCCTTCGGTGGTCTTAGCGCCAACACGCCGTGGTACAACACGACGCTCGGCTTCGGCATGCTGCTCGGCCGCTTCGGCTACGCGGTTCCCGTGATGGCGATCGCCGGCTCAGTCGCCGCCAAGATCCGTGTCGCCCCGTCCGCCGGTACCTTCCCGACCCATACGCCTCTGTTCGTCGGCCTTCTGATCGGCGTCATCCTGATCATGGGCGGCCTGCAATTCTTCCCGGCTCTGGCACTTGGCCCGATCGTCGAGCATTTCTCGATGCTGGCCGGCCAAACCTTTTAACAAACGGGGCCTTCTGAAAGTTTTGATCATGAGCAAACAAAAACCAACCTCCCTGTTCGATGCCAAGATCCTCGGACCGGCCTTCCGCGATGCCTTCGTGAAGCTCGATCCCAGGCTGCTGCTGAAGAATCCGGTGATCTTCGTCACCGAAGTCGTCGCCGCCGTGGTCACGCTGTTCTTCCTCCGTGACCTCGCCCTCGACATCAAGAATGCCGGCTTCTCCGGCCAGATCGCCGCATGGCTCTGGTTCACGGTGCTGTTCGCCACCTTCGCCGAAGCCGTGGCCGAAGGCCGCGGCAAGGCGCAGGCCGACAGCCTGCGCAAGACCAAGTCTGACCTCAGCGCCAACCGGTTGCTGCACAACGGCCAGGTCGAGAAGGTCGCAGCGACATCGCTCAGGATTGGCGACATCATCCGCGTCAAGGCGGGCGAACTGATCCCCGGTGACGGCGAAGTCATCGAGGGCATCGCCACCGTCAATGAAAGCGCCATCACCGGCGAATCGGCCCCTGTGATCCGCGAGGCCGGCGGCGACCGTTCGGCCGTCACCGGCGGCACGGAAGTGCTCTCCGACGTCATCAAGATCAAGATCACCGTGGCGCCGGGCAACTCCTTCGTCGACCGCATGATTGCGCTGATCGAAGGCGCCAAACGCCAGAAGACGCCGAACGAGATCGCACTCTCGACGCTGCTCTCGGGCCTGACGCTGGTCTTCCTGATCACCGTGGTGACGCTTGCCGGCCTGGCGCTCTATTCCGGCACCATCCTGTCGGTCACCGTGCTCTCGGCGTTGCTCGTCACGCTGATCCCGACCACGATCGGCGGCTTGCTTTCGGCCATCGGTATCGCCGGCATGGACCGCCTCGTCCGCTTCAATGTCATCGCCACCTCTGGCCGCGCGGTGGAAGCCGCCGGTGACGTCGACACGCTGCTGCTCGACAAGACCGGCACGATCACCTTCGGCAACCGCATGGCGACCGATTTCCTGCCTGTGCCGGGTGTCCCGGCCCAGGAGCTTGCCCAGGCGGCACTGCTCGCCAGCCAGGGCGACGACACGCCTGAGGGACGTTCGATCATCGCGCTTGCCAAGGGTGAGTTCGGTGTCAGCGAACCCACTGGTGCGATCGACAACGTCATTCCGTTCGCCGCCGAGACCCGCATTTCCGGCGTCGATACCTTGCAGCGGACTTACCGTAAGGGCGCGGTCGACGCGGTGTTGGCCTTCGCCGGGATCAAGGAATCCGACACGCCGGATATCTTCCGTCAGTCGGTCGACAAAGTCGCGCGGACCGGCGGCACGCCGCTCGCGGTCGCCGAAGGCAACCGGCTGCTCGGCGTCATCCACCTCAAGGACGTGGTCAAACCGGGCATCAAGGAGCGCTTCGCCGCGCTGCGTTCGATGGGCATCCGTACCGTCATGGTCACCGGCGACAACCCGGTGACGGCGGCGGCGATCGCTTCGGAAGCCGGCGTCGACGATTTCCTCGCCCAGGCCAAACCGGAAGACAAGCTCGCCTATATCCGCCGCGAGCAGACCGGCGGCAAGCTGGTCGCCATGTGCGGCGACGGCACCAACGACGCCCCTGCTTTGGCGCAGGCCGATGTCGGCGTCGCCATGCAGACCGGCACCCAGGCCGCCCGCGAGGCCGCCAACATGGTCGACCTCGACTCCTCGCCGACCAAGCTGATCGAGATCGTCGAGATCGGCAAGCAGTTGCTGATGACCCGCGGTTCGCTGACGACCTTTTCGATCGCCAACGACGTGGCGAAATACTTCGCCATCATCCCGGCGCTGTTCCTGGTGACCTATCCGTCGCTCGGCGCGCTCAACATCATGGGGTTGCACTCCTCGCAGTCGGCGATCCTTTCGGCAGTCATCTTCAACGCGCTGATCATCATCGCGCTGATCCCGCTGGCGCTTAAGGGCGTGGCGTACCGCGCCGTCGGCGCCAACGCGCTTCTGCGCCGCAACCTCATCGTCTACGGCCTTGGCGGCATCGTCCTGCCCTTCGTGGGCATCAAGGCGATCGACCTTGTCGTCAACGCGATTCATTTGGTGTAACCATGCTCAACCATCTTCGCACGGGCGTCTCCATGCTCGTCCTCTTCACCGTCCTCACCGGCATCGCCTATCCGCTCGCCATCACCGGCATCGCCAAGACAGCGTTGCATGACCTTGCGGGAGGCAGCCTGATCATGAAGGACAAGACGATCATCGGCTCGACGCTGATCGGCCAGAACTTCACGAAGGACAAATATTTCTGGCCGCGGCCTTCCGCGACCAGTAACGCGCCTTACGACGCGAGCGCTTCGACGGGTACCAATCTCGGCCCTACCTCCGACAAGCTGAAACAGGCTGTCAAGGCGGCGATCGACAATCTGCACAAGTCGGGCATGTCAGGTCCGATTCCCGCCGATGCAGCCACGTCGTCGGGCTCGGGTCTCGATCCCCACATCTCGCCGGCCTTCGCGCTGGCGCAGGTGGAGCGGGTCGCCAAGGCTCGCAATCTCTCGCCAGATGCCGTCAAGGCGCTGGTCGAGGACCACACCGACGGCCGTCTGCTCGGCATTATCGGCGAGCCGCGCGTCAACGTGCTCGAGCTCAACATGGCCCTCGATTCCCTCAAGTCGTAGGATTAGAACGTAGGCATGGCAGACAGCGACCGCGATCCGAACCGGCCCGATCCTGACGCCCTGCTCGCGCTGGCGAGCGGGGACGGTCGCGGCAAGCTAACGATCTTCCTCGGCGCCGCACCGGGTGTCGGCAAGACCTATGCCATGCTGGCGCGGGCAAAAAGACTCAAGGACGATGGCGCCGATATCGTCATCGGCCTTGTCGAGACTCACGGCCGGCGAGAGACCGCCGAACTGGTCACCGGCCTCGATATCCTGCCGCGTCGGCCGGTGCCATACGGCAATGGCATTATCGAGGAATTCGACATCGATGCGGCGCTGGCACGCAAGCCGAAAATCATCGTCGTCGACGAACTCGCACACAGCAATGTCGAGGGCAGCCGACATCCCAAGCGCTACCAGGATGTCGCTGAACTCTTGCAGGCCGGCATCAATGTCTGGACCGCGCTCAACATCCAGCACCTCGAAAGCCTGTCGGATATTGTCGCCGACATTACCGGCGTCACCGTGCGCGAGATCATACCGGACATCGTGCTGCAAAAAGCCGATGAAGTCGTGCTGATCGACTTGACGCCGGCCGAATTGATCACGCGCCTCGAAGAGGGCAAGATCTACCTGCCTGACAACGCCAAGCGGGCAACCGACAAATTTTTTCGCGTCGGCAATCTCACAGCCTTGCGCGAACTGGCATTGCGCCGCACCGCCGACCGGGTCGACGACCAGATGGTCGACTATCTTCGCCAGAACGCTATCGAGGGGCCATGGCAGACCGCGGAACGACTGATCGTCTGTGTCGGCGCGGATACGCTGGCGGAAAAGGTGGTGCGGACGGCAAGCCGCCTCGCCTCGGGCCTCAACGCACCTTGGCTTGTCGTCTCCGTCGAACGCACCGACCGTTCCGGCGACAGCCAGGCCTTGCGGCGGCTCGACGAGATTTTTTTGCTGGCTGAACGGCTCGGCGCGGAAACCAGACGGATTGCCGGCAACGACTTCGTCACGGAAATCCTGAAACTGGCGCGCAAGGAGCACGCGACGCAGATCGTCATCGGCGCCCCCCGCCGTGATCCGCTATCGCGCCTCTTCCGGCAATCGCTGCCGCAGGCGCTGCTGAGCAATTCCGAAGGCATTGGCATTTATTATGTGACAGGCGAGAACAGCACGTCGGTGCGTCGGCTCGACCCGCGCGACTGGCGCTGGCAGGCGCTGCCGCGCGATGTCGTCACGGCTGTTCTCTCGGTTGCCGTTGCGACAGCGCTTGGGCTCTCGTTCGACGCGATTTTTCCCCTGCCGAACGTGTCGCTGCTCTATCTGCTGGCAGTGCTCGTGGGGGCGATCCGCGAGGGGTATCGCGCCGCCTTCATCACAGCATTGCTTTCGGCGCTCACCTACAATTTCACCTTCATCGAGCCGGTCGGTACGCTGACCATTGCCCAGCCGCACGAGATTTTCGCTTTCATCATCTTCATCATCGCCGCGCTGACGGCCGGCGGCATCGCCTCGCGCACCCGCGACCAGGCCCAGCTCGCCGGCGAACGCGCGCGCATGACCGAAGCGCTTTACGGCTTCTCCTCGAAGCTCTCCGGCACGGCCAAGGCCGACGACGTAATCTGGGCGACGGTGTCGCAGCTGCAGGCACTGCTCAAGCGCGACGCAATGATCTTCCTGCCAAGGGAAGGCGACGGCGAATTGCAGATGTCGGCGAGTTGGCCACCCGACACGGTGCTCGACGTCGCCGATATGACGGCAGCCCGCTGGGCCTATGAGAAGAAGGAACCGGCCGGCGCCGGCACCGGCACGCTGCCCAACAGCGCTCACCAGTTCCGGCCGCTGATGAGTCCGCATGGGGTGATGGGCGTCTGCGGTTTCAGTTTCAATGGCCGGCCGCTCGACAGCAACGAGGAGCGCATCTGGGCCGCGATGGCCGACCAGTCGGCGATTGCCATAGACCGCGCGCGGCTTTCTCGCGAGGCCCTGGCGCAGAATGCCAAGCTGGAGGGCGACCGCTTTCGCTCAGCGCTGCTCTCCTCGATCTCGCATGACCTAAAGACGCCGCTTGCCACGATTACCGGCGCTGTCACCAGCCTGAGACAATTCGGCGACAAGATGAATGCCGCAAGCCGCGACGACCTGTTGCAGTCGATCGAGGAGGAAGGTGCCAGGCTGTCGCGCTTCGTCGCCAACCTGCTCGACATGACCCGGATCGAATCCGGCACGGTCGACCCCAAGCGCGACTGGGTGGACCCGACCGATGTGATCCGCGGCAGTGTCGAACGGGCGAAGAAATATTTCCCCGGCCATGATATCGATGTCAGCATTGCCAGCAACCTGCCGCTGATCCGTGGCGACAGCGTGCTGCTCGGCCAGGTCCTGTTCAATCTGATCGACAATGCGATCAAATATGGCGGCGACGAGCCGGTGGCGCTTTATGCGCGCAAGGACGGAAAGTCCGTGACTGTGTCTGTCACCGACATGGGACGCGGCATTCCGGCGGGGGACCTTGAACGAATCTTCGAGAAATTCTACCGCCGCGGCGGCAAGGCCGACGGCCGCATTGCCGGCACCGGACTGGGGCTTGCCATTGCCCGTGGTTTCGTGGAAGCCATGGGTGGCACAATCAAGGCGGAAAGCCCTGCCGTGAAGAAGCGCGGCACGCGCTTCGTCATGCGCTTCCCGCTTTCGGGTGCGCCCGAGACTGGAGAACAGGCCATTGACCGGACACCGAATCCTGATCGTCGACGACGAGCCGCAGATCCTGCGCTTCCTGAAACCGGCGCTGACCGCCGCCGATTACGACGTGATCGAGGCCGAGAACGGCGCCCAGGCGATCCAGAAGGTGGCGACCGCAGCACCTGACCTCGTCATCCTCGACCTCGGCCTGCCCGACATGGACGGCAAGGAGGTGATTGCACGCGTCCGCGGCTGGTCGGAAATCCCGATCATCATCCTCTCGGCCCGTGACCGCGAAGCGGAGAAGATCGCGGCACTCGATCTCGGCGCCGATGACTATATCGAAAAACCGTTCGGCATTGGCGAGCTAACCGCCCGCATCCGCACGGCGTTGCGCCATCGCGTACGGCAGGAAGCGGGCACGGAGAAGATCGAGACCGGCGGGCTGATGATCGATTTCGTCCGCCGCCGGATCGAGCGCGACGGCGAGCCGGTCAAGCTGACGCCGAAGGAGCATGATCTGTTGGAACTGCTGGCGCTGCATTCCGGCAAGGTGGTGACGCACAAGACGCTGCTCACCTCCGTCTGGGGTCCGGCGCATGCGGAGGATCTGCAATATCTGCGTGTTTTCATCGGCCAGTTGCGGGCCAAGATCGAACGCGATGCGGCCAATCCGGTGTTCATCGTGACGGAGCCGGGCATCGGCTATCGCTTCATGGAAGCGGAGTGAAGTGGCAGCTCTCATAAGGGCCGGGGCTTACTCCTGCGCGAGGCGCACCAAGCCGGCGGCCTCGGCTATAGCAAGCGTATCGACGAATTGCACATAGTCGACGATCTTGCCGTCGCGAAAGATAATTTTGTCCATGAATTCCGTTTCGAACTCATGGCCGGTCGGGATAAAACGCACCTTTCCCTTCCTGTGGGTAACGATCGTGTCGCCGTCGGCATATTTGCCGACATTGACCATGCCTGAAAGATCCCAGGTGCCGACGAGTTGGGTGGCGGCCGCACGAAGCGCATCCAGGCCCTCCCATCGCTGCGTGAAGGGGCCAAGCCGGTCGGGACCGAGGATCTGGAAGCAACCGTCAGGTGCGAACCGGTCCAGCATGTCCTGGACAGGGTCGTCGGCATTGCGCAGCGCATAGAATTCCTCTGTCAATCGATGCAGGTCTGCTGAATCTGTCATTTGCTTCTCCCGGATGATCGTTTCCGTTATTCCTCGGCGAGACGCACCATGTCATAGGTTTCCGCGAAACCCAGCGTGTCGACGAATTGCCGATAGTCGATGATCTTGCCGTCGCGGAATGTCATCTTATCCATGAATTCCGTCTCGAACTCTCGACCGGTCGGGATGAAACGCACCTTTCCCTTCCAATGGATGAAGACCGTGTCACCATCGGTATGTGTGCTGACCTTGACCAGGTTCGAAAGATCCCAGTCCGYGACGAATGCCGTCACAGCCGGCCGAAGCGCCTCGGCGCCCTCATATTTGCGAGTAAAGCCGCCGAGACGTTCGGTGCCGATGATCTGAAACCGGGCATTGGAGGCAAATCGGCCCATTACTCCCTCGGTGGCAACGGTCGGATCGTCTCCGTTGCGGACTACAAAGAATCCTTCGGCAAGCGCACGCACGTCTGCTGAATCTGCCATTGATATCCCCTCCCATTTTGTTTTTTCGCGTTGCACTTTCGTCCGGAAAGCTGCGGCCAAAATGATGCAGTTGTCGGAGTGATCGATGATCGCGCGATGTCTGCGACTTTCGACCGAAGGCGTATCGAGTACGCAGGCTGCCGCTCGTGTCGCTGGCGTGTGACAACCCCAGCCCCCCCTATTCCTCAGCGAGGCGCACCATGCCAACGGCTTCGGCTATGCCCAGCGTGTCAAGGAATTGGACATATTCGACGATCTTGCCATCGCGGAAGGTCATCTTGTCGATGAATTCCGTTTCGAATTCATGGTTGGTGGGATTGAAGCGCACCTTCCCTTTGCGATGGGTCAGCGTCGTGTCGCCGTCTGTGTAGATGACATTGGCCAGGCCCGAAAGATCCCAGTCTCCGACGAGCGCGGTGGCCGCCACCCGAACCGCGTCGTGGCCCTCGAACTTCTGCGTAAAGGCACCGAGCCGGGCCGGGCCGAGGATCTGGAAGCAACCGTCCGGCTGGAACCGCTTCACTATATGCTCGACAGGGTCGTCCGTATTGCGGATCGCAAAGAATTCTTCAGTCAATGCACGCACGTCTGCTGAATTCGCCATGGCCCCCTCCTGCTTGGTTGTCTTCATAATGCGCCCAACTGCGAAAGTTGCAATAGAAATCCAAGTGGTTTCCTGCGACCGATTCTCCACCTCCGGTTCAGGCCATCGGTTGTCTAGGCGACGATGATCACCACCGAGACGGCAAGCAGCAGGCCCATCGCAATGTTGAAGACGCGCGCGCTTCTTTCGTCGCGCAGCAGGCGGCTGATCATCGCGCCGAGGAAAAGCCAGACAAGGCAGCTCGGAAAGGCGGCGACAAAGAAAACCGCGGCGAACATGAGCGCTGCAAGAGCGGGATTGCCGTCGCCGGTGATGCCGTAGACGCTCGCGGCACTGACGGCCACCAGCCATCCCTTGGGGTTCAGCCACTGGAAGCCAGCGGCACCCCAGAAACCGACCACCTTGCCCTCCTGGCCGCTGTTCATCGCGCCGGAGGTGGCGATCTTCCAGGAAAGCCACAGCAACAGGGCCGCGCCGGCCCATTTCATCGCGCTCATGATGACGGGAAAGCCGATGAGCAGGCGGCCGAGGCCGAGCTGGGAGCAGAAGAGCAGTGCCGCCATTCCGGTTGCGGCACCGAGCGCGCAGGGAAAGCCGCGGCGGATGCCGGCGAGCGAACTCGTCGCCGTGATCATCACATTGCTCGGCCCGGGCGTGATCGCTGCCACCAGCGAAAAGGTGAAAAAGGCTGCAGCCTGGTCGAGGGTCATGGTCAACTCGCATTGTCGGAACGAATACGAGTTTATGAGATGAGGGGGATAGTGGTCTTGAACGTTTGTGATCGGGGCATCGCTGATGCAAGGCCCCGACGGGCCTACCGGCTCAACAGCGCCAGTCCCCTGCCCGCCATTAGGAACTGCTCGTTCGGCTCCATCCGTTCCTCGGTAATCGCTATGTCGATCGTGGTCAGGCGAAGCTTCCAGGGTTTGTCGCCGTAATCGGGCACCGTGAACATCACATCGTCAGGCGTCGGGTTGAAGATCAGCAGCAATTCCGTCCAGATGCCGGGCTCACCGGCCAGATCGTCGCGGGACAGGTGCAGGCAGAGCGTGGTTTCCTCGGTCCAATGCTCGGGCGATTGCTCGCCGCCGTCGGCTGCGAACCAGTTGACCAGCATGCCGTCGCGCCAGGTGACGCGATGCAGGAGCGGCTGTTTCTTGCGCAATACGATCAGCCGCCTCGTGAAGTCGCGCAGTGCTTCCGCCTCCTTGTCCACTGTCGACCAGTCGAGCCAGGTCGTCTCGTTGTCCTGGCAATAGGCATTGTTGTTGCCGTTCTGGCTGTGGCCGAGTTCGTCGCCTGCAAGCATCATCGGCGTGCCGTGCGAGAACAACAGTGTCGCCAGGAAATTGCGCTGCTGGCGCGCCCGGATACGGTTGATGTCCTCGTTGTCCGCCGGCCCTTCCCAGCCGTAATTGTGGCTGCGATTGTCATTGTGGCCGTCATTGTTGTCTTCGCCATTGGCGTCGTTGTGCTTGCCGTCGTAGGAGACGAGATCCCGCAACGTGAAGCCGTCATGGGCGGTGACGAAATTGACGCTCGACCAAGGCCGGCGGCCGCGCTGGTCGTAGAGGTCGCCGGAGCCGAGAATGCGGGAGGCAAAATCCTGCGCAGTGTTGGGATCGCCCTTCCAGTATTCGCGCACGGAGTCGCGATATTTGTCGTTCCACTCCGCCCAGCCGGGAGGGAAACTGCCGACCTGGTAGCCGCCSGGGCCGATATCCCAGGGCTCGCCGATCAGCTTGGCCTTGGCAAGAGCGGGATCCTGGGCGATCGCGTCGAAAAAGCCGCCACGCGGGTCGAAGCCGCCAGGTTCACGGCCAAGAATGGTCCCGAGGTCGAAGCGGAACCCGTCGACTTCCATCTCGTCGTGCCAGTAGCGCAACGAATCCATCACCAGCTGCAGCACGCGTGGATGGGAGGTGTTCAGCGTGTTGCCGGTGCCGGTGTCGTTGACATAGTAGCGGTGCTCATCCCCTATGGTCCGATAATAAGAGAAATTGTCGATCCCCTTGAAAGACAATGTCGGGCCGAGCTCGTTGCCTTCGGCGGTGTGATTGTAGACAACGTCGAGGATCACCTCGATCCCGGCATCATGGAAAGACCGCACCATCTTGCGAAAACCGTCCAGGCCGGCCGGGCCGTAGTAGCGGGCGGCGGGCGCGAAGAAGCCCAGCGTGTTGTAGCCCCAGTAGTTCCGCAGCCCTTTGTCGAGCAGGTGGAAATCGTCGAAGAAGGCATGGACGGGCATCAGCTCGACGGAGGTGATGCCGAGCGATTTGATATATTCGACCGTCCTGTCATGGCCCATGCCCTCATAGGTGCCGCGCAGGTTTTCGGGTATCGCCGGATTGAGTTGCGTGAAACCCTTGACATGCGTTTCGTAGATGATCGTCGACGCCCAGGGTATGTCCATATGGGATGGGCCCCTCGCCTGAGGCTTCGGGCCGACAACCCGACATTTGGGCATGAAGCTGGCATTGTCCTGTTCGTCGAAAGACAAGTCCTTTTCAGGCGACAGCACGTCATAGCCGAAATGGGCGTTGGACTGTTTCAACTCACCCACCAATTCCCTGGCATAGGGATCAATGAGCAGCTTGTTGGCGTTGAAGCGATGGCCATTCGCCGGATCGTAGGGGCCGTGAACACGATATCCATAGAGGGCGCCCGGCTTCAGGTCCGGCACGAAGCCGTGCCAGATCTCGTCGGTGTTTTCAGGCAGACGCAGTCGGGCAATTTCCGTCTTGCCGTCTTCATCGAAAAGACAAAGTTCGACGCCCTCGGCGCAGGCGGAAAAAATCGCGAAATTGACGCCTTCTTCCGTAACCTGAGCGCCGAGACGGCGTCCATCGCCAGGAAGAATTTCAAAAACTTTGGATTTGAGCATTCTGGGATCTCGCTTGCAGACCCGTCAAGAACGCGTTTCGGCGACGTGAGGTTCCTCGCAAGGCGATTAATTTGGGAACATAGGGGCGTTTCGACCGTTGCACAGGGGCTTGCCCTCATCAGGAGATCAACTGACATGACCCTTGAAACATTGACGCATCCGGAGCCTTCCAAGCCGTGCGTCCACAATGTCGAGAACGACAAGCCGTCGGCGGAATTCGGCGATGAAGTCCATGTCGCCGTGCCGCAGGAGGTAAACGTGCCGCTGCCGCCGACGACGCATGAGCAGATCTCGATTCCGGCGTCGATCAACGGACGCAACCTTTCGGACGGGCGACCCTGAGGCATGAATGCCTGCCGCGCCGGCGGAGCGACTGCCGCTGGCGCAAATGCATTGCTATGCCCTTGGGATCGCCCGCATGAGACTTCCCACCGCGACCTACCGCCTCCAGTTTCGCAACGGCATGACCTTCGACAAGGCTGCCGAACTCATTCCCCACCTTACCCGCCTGGGCATCAGCCACCTCTACGCATCGCCGATCTTCGCCGCCACCAACGGTTCGACGCATGGCTATGACATCGCCGATCCCAATCTCGTGGATCCGTCGCTGGGCGGGATGGATGGCCTGATCCGGCTTTCGGACAGGCTCAGGGAGCATGGCCTCGGACTGATACTGGACATCGTCCCCAATCACCTGGCTGCATCGGTGGAGAATCCGTGGTGGCATGACGTGCTGCAGCACGGCCGACTGAGCCGCTTTGCCAGCTATTTCGACGTGGACTGGGATCGCAAGCTGACCTTGCCGATCCTGACTGGTCCGCTTCAGGAGGAAATCGCGAACGGCGCCGGCAAGCTTGAGGAAGAGAATGGCCTCATTGTCTTCGACTATCGCGGCACGAAATATCCACTGCTGCCCGCCTCGCAGGAGGCTGCACGTGCAGCGACCAGCGGAAACCGGGAAGCAATCATGTCTGTTATCCAGCAGCAGGCCTGGGAGCTCGTGCCGTGGCAGGAGGCGGCGAACGGGCTGAGCTATCGGCGGTTCTTCGAGATCACCGGCCTTGTCGGCGTTCGGGTCGAAGAGGCCCCTGTTTTCGACGCTGTCCACGCGACGGTGCTCGATCTCGTCCGCCAGGGACGCGTGGACGGCCTGCGCATCGACCATATCGATGGCCTTGCCGATCCCGAGGCCTATCTGAAACGGCTGCGCGCCGCTGTCGGTCCGGATATCTACATCGTCGTCGAAAAGATTCTCGAAGGCAATGAGGACCTGCCGCACTCCTGGCCTGTCCAGGGAACCACGGGCTACGAGTTCATCGAGGCACTGTCGAACGTGTTCGTGTCGCCTGAGGTCGAGACATTGAAGCACGCCTGGGCGGCGATGAACCCGAACGACGCCGATGCGCATGCTGGCCTCAGGCGCGCCAAGGAATTGATGGTCGACGTCAATTTCCGCGGCGAGGTGCAGGCACTGCAGCGCCTGTTCCATGCGCTCGCCGAAAGTGAAAATGCCGCGATCGGGAGAGAGGCGCTCAATGCGGCCGTGCGCGAGGTGCTGATCGCGTTTCCGGTCTACCGGACCTATGGATCGCCGCGCAACCTGCCGCAGGAAAGCGCCAAAGTACTGCGGCAAGTGTTCGATACATTGCATTCGCAGACCGCGCCAAACCTCCGGCCAGCGCTCGACTTCGTCCAGGCGGTGCTTGAGGAAAAGGTTTCGTCGCAACATCTGCACCGGGCGCTGCGCGCCCGCACTCGGATGCAGCATCTGACGGGTTCGCTGCTGGCGAAATCGCTCGAAGATACGTTTTTCTATCGCTATAACAGCTTCATCGCCCTCAACGAAGTCGGTGGCGACCCGCTCGCAAAAGACCGCTCCCCGGACAATTTTCATCGGAAAATGCGTCACCGCCAGATGGTCGCGCGACATGCCCTGTCCGCGACCTCGACCCACGACACCAAGCGCGGCGAAGATGCGAGAGCGCGGCTCTATGCGCTGTCGGAAGCGCCGGATCTCTGGCTCGCGGCCATCGAACGCTGGCGGCAGATGTTGCGTCCATTTGCAACCCGTCTCGCGTCCGGTCCCGTGCCGGATGCTCATGCCGAATGGCTGATTTTCCAGGCTCTTGCAGGCGTCCTGCCGGTGGACTTCGATCCGCACAACCAAGCGGCCGCCGCCGACCTCAAGCAGCGCTTCACAGCCTATCTTGAAAAAGTGTTGCGCGAGGCAAAGCTCGACAGCAACTGGCACGGCCCCGACCTCGAACACGAGCGGGCCGTCAAGGATTACGCCGCGGCTATGCTGGATGGCAAAGCCGGCGGCTTCCTGGAAGATTTCTGCAATGTGCTAAAACCCTTCTTCGATGCGGGCCTCTATAATTCGTTGAGCCAGACCGTGCTGAAGCTGACCTGCCCCGGCATTCCCGACATCTATAACGGATCCGAACTGTCAGATTTCAGCCTTGTCGATCCGGACAATCGACGCCCGCTCGACGTTGACGCGCTCTTGAACGTACCGCTTCTGGACAGCTTGTCGAACAGCCGCGGCGCATTGCGTGACGGCAGCCTGAAGCTCAGCCTCATCGCAGCCCTGCTGCGGCAGCGACAGCGATTGCCGGAGCTGTTTGCTGAAGGTGACTACATGCCGCTCTCCGTGTCCGGTCCGCGCGCGGAGCATGTTCTGGCTTTTGCACGCAGCCAGGGGGAGCGCTCGATGGTCGTGATCGTCACTAGGCTGTTGTTCCATGCTCTGAGGGACGGAGAGAGTCTAGAGACGTTTTGGGCAGGGACGGTCGTCTATTTGCCGGAAAGTCGAGGGGACTGCGCCTATACGCTTCTGTCGGATGGGCGCGTTGTGACGCCCAACCCCACCTGCCCTGCTGCGGTGGGACCGCTTCTCAACGGCTTACCGTTCTCTGTGCTGATTTCGTGATGCCGGTTGTCGACAAGCAGCCCTGAGCAGCTTCCTCGCCAGAACATAGCTTGAGTTGAGACGAATAGCGGCAAATCATGCGTCAAATTGCCGCACACCGGAGTTCGCATGACGAGAACCAGCCAATCCAGAAAGGTGCATCAGATTATCTCGCGCTGACTGCCTCTGCGTGAAACGGCATGCTTAACTATGCGTTGCAAATGCTGACTATCTCCCCGAACGCAAAATCTTCGCGAGCATCGTAGTGTGCAGCGAACGCACGGTTTCAGATCTGCCAACTATTGCTCTGAAGTTCGCGCTGTCTAAAATGTCCAAACGCTTTCAGGTTGTAAGTTTATATAGCATGCATTTAATTATCGATGAACGACAACTTTTATACTGTTACATGACACATCTCTAACATACTTTGGATTGCCCTTGTCAGATTATTCCGACCTCGTTATGAGGCGAGAAAAGTGGGGCTTTGTCATGTTTAAGCATCTTATGATTATTGGTTTGCTCTCAGTTCCTGCGCCGGCCTTTTGCGCAACCGTCGACGGCCACTTGGTTTCGATCGATACTGAAAACCATCGCCTGACATTGGACAGTGGCGCCGTACTGAACCTGACGGAAAGCGTCGTCCTGGACGGCTTGTCACCCGGTCAGTTGGTGAGAGCAACCTATACGGACGGTACGATAGACGTAACTGCTATCGATGTCCTGGAAGACAGCCCGCCCCCGGAAAGCACGGACAACACGACCTCCGTCGACAACACGTCGACTCCGGTGGGGGACACATCGACAGGCGTCGACGATACGTCGAGCGACACGACCCAGAATCCGGCGATCGACGGGTCCACCAGTCCGGACACATCCGGCACCGCTCAATAAAATCTGGCAGAACGGCAAGAGCCATTCTGCACACGATGCAACAATCCTCAAAAAATAGATCTTGTTCAGAAGTTTTCGACATAATCTTCTGGATATCTTGCTATACTTAGATATATTCAATCTTAATAATACATAATCTATACTTAAAATTACGCAACCGCACTGCGAATAACGACAAACTTAACTTGATCTTTAGGGAAAGGCCGTGTTAGCCAAACTCTAATTCTGTGTCGTGGGGCACGAACAGGTTCGAGGGGACTGAGATGGCTTTCCGTACTATTCGCTGTGTCTTGGCGCTGGCGCTTGCTTTTGCGCTTCCGACGCTGTCTTTCGCGAGCGACCCGGGCGACCAGCCGTCCAAGCAGTCTGAAAAAGGCACAACCATCAAGGTCCCCGATATCAGTTCGACCGGAACCCTCGATTATAATTACGATATCGACGTCCCTGACTTTCGTGGGCTCGAACCCAAGCTGTCGATCAATTATTCATCGACGCGAAAGACCAAGGTCGGCGGCCTTTACCAGGGATGGCTCGGCTATCAATGGGGTTTCAAGGGTTTTGACGTTATCGAGCGGGCCCGCCATCTGGGCACGATTCCGAATTTCGACAGCAATGACGTGTTTCAGCTGAACGGCGAGGAGCTCGTCCGCTGCACCAAGGCGCCGAGCACAAATGCATCCTGCACCGCTGGCGGCAATTATGTCTCCGAGACCGAAAACTTCCTGAAAATCGTCGCCAACGGCACGGATCTGCAGAATCCGACCTCGTGGACGATCACCAGTCGTGAAGGCACCACAATGGTGCTGCAGCCGGCGAGTGCCTTCGTCACCGGAGCTCCGAACACACTTCTGGCCACGGCCGCCCGCTACCTGGTCGCATCGATCACCGACACCAACGGCAACAAGATCGTCTACGACTATAACTGCCCATCCCTGCCGTTTTGCTACCCCAAGACCATCAGCTATCGAAACAATGGCAACAGCAACGACATCTTCACCATCCGCTTCATCTTCGAAGATCGTGCTGACGACCTGGTCGAGGCCAATGGTCAAAATCTGACGCCGATCAACAAGCGCCTTGCCGCCATCAAGATCAGCGGGCCGACCGCCGTTGTCGGCGCCTACAAGTTTGTTTACGAAGTCGCGCCCGGCAGCGGCGCTTCGCGCCTGATCAAGATGCGCCATTACGGCACCAATGCCATCGTCAACAGCGACGGCACCGTCGACTACGGCACGCAGGCGGCGAATGGCACGGTCACGCATTCGGGCCTGGGTCCGAGGGACACAAGTTTCACCTATGCGGACTACAGCTTCTTCTCCTCGGCCACCACTCCCTTTGCTTTGAACGGCTCCAGCGTCTGGGGCAAGCTGCTCCCCGCCGATGTCGACTCCGACGGAATCACCGAAATCGTGGCGACGCGGGACTTCCAGGATGCGAGCAGGCAAGACTGCTACGATTTGCTGAGTTTGACCCCCGGCGCCAATCCCAGTGCGCGGTTCACCGATATGAGCGCGATCAATTGTTCCGCTTCATATCAGTATATCAGCGGCAAGGAGCACAGTTTGCCCGAGTTCAGCCTCGGACATTTTGCTGACAACATCAACAAAACGCAATTGCTGTTCCGGCACCCGCTTGGCAGCGCAACTGTCGATGTAGCTGCAACGTTCCGCAGGAATACCGATAGCACCTTCACCATAACGCCGCAAACCTGCGCGACGGATATCCCAGCAAGCGATGCCCTGCATAACCAATGCGGCGAAGACTATCTGGTGACACAGGTTGCCGATTTCGACGGCAATGGTCGCGACAATCTGACAACCACCAATGACAGCGGTCAGGCGGGCAGCCTCGGAACGGCGAATTTCTATGACGACGGCCGGGATGAACAGGTGTTCGCGCGCAACAGCGGCATCGAAGTCAAGCGACTTCTGCCCGGCGCGACGTCCAATGAGATCGCAATGCTGGCCGTCGGTGTTATCTGCCCGGGAGGGCCTTCGGGCGAATCGGAGACGATGTACTCGTATTGCGAGTTCGGCGACCTGAACGGAGATGGTCTCGACGATCTGGTCATGGTGGTCGTATCACACGACATCTATGACGACCACAATAGTACCTGCCCCGATCTGCAGCCGGCACCCTGCGCCTATACGGTGACGCTGACCGCCTATTTGAGCCAGGGCCGCTACGACAACGGCAATCTGACCAAGGTTTTGACGACGACGCTGAATACCGGCAGGGCCTATAAGATCCAGCCGATGACGCTTGCCATTCGCGATCTCGACGGTGATGGAAAAGCCGAAATCATCTTCAGCAATCCGATCGCGATCGGCCAGAATCCGGCCGGGACCAACACTGATTACTACGACCTCAAGGCATACGACAACTCCCAGAAGACGTTCAAGGTCAAGCAGCTGAGGGTGACTTCGGATGGAACGCTGACGATGACGACGGACGCTGCACCCGGAAGCTACAGCCTGCAGAACGTCCTGACGCTTTCGGCCCGTGACATCGTCTTAGGCGATTTCAACGGCGATGGCCTCACCGACTATGCCTATCGCGACCAGCTCAAGAAGGGCGGCACGGTGATCGATCCCGCCAATTACGGGATCGCGACCCCAAGCACGTGGACTTCGACGGGTCAGCTGCAATATCAAAGCGATATGCGCGACGCTGGAAATGCGACGTCCTACACCGCCGTGCTCGGCTCCAGCGCGGTCACGCTGCCCAATGCTGAAGTCGGACCCAATAATTCGACGAATCTTCTGACACGCGTCGTCGTCGAAACCGGCGCAAAGACGACCTTTGAATTCACGCCGTCGACCACCTTCTCCAACACCTATCTGCCCTTCGTCGTGCAAACGGTGACCAAGGAGACAAGCGACGACCGGCGCGGCAATGTCGCCACAACGACCTACAGCTACTCCGGCGGACTCTACGACCAAGTCGCGCGCAAATTCCTCGGCTTCAGCACCTCGACCAAATATCTGCCTGCTTTGGCAAACCAGGCCAAGGGTTCGCATATCGTCACAACATATCGCCAGGACCTTGCCAGCTTCGGCCTGCCGGAATTGCAGGTGTTCTACGACGAGAACGATAATTGGCATAAGATGGTGGACGACGCCTGGAGCGTCCAGGCCGTGCAACTGCCCTACAGCGCCTTCAATATCGCCACCCACACCTATCTGCGCGAGGACGGCAGCGTCCAGACGCTGAAGACCACTCGCGATTATGACGTCTACGGCAATATCCTGCACGATCGGGATTTTGGCCTGGTGACGCCGGGGAGAAGCCCGTCCGACGCTCTGGCGAGCCCCTTCGGCACGTCTGGTGATACCGACATTGCCGGCGACGGCAAGCGGATCGACAAGTGGTTCATCTACAACAATGCCAGCTACATCGTCTCGCTGCCCTATCGGCAATATACATTTGCCGGCCCGTCCGGCACGTCGCCGAGCGGTGCAATGGGCGACAATACGGCGGCCATTGCCCAGACCGATTTCTGGTACGGCAATGCGGATATTACGGCCACGCCGAACGTTTCGCCAAGCAATGCGAACCTGGCGCAGCAGCGGGTCTACCAGAACGCGAATACGAACGCCTCTTCGACAATCACCTACGCCTATGACAGCCTGGGCAACAAGACCGTCGAGACGGTGAAGAGTGGCTCGGACGTGCTCAAGCGGACGATCTTCTCCTATACCGACGCGCAATTGCTGCGCCCGACGCAAATGGACCTTTTGGTCGACAGCAACACAACGCTGACCTCCACCTACAGCAACAACCTGACCTGCGAGGACGCCGGCGACGAGACCGATCCGAACGGCATCACCACGCGCCACAGCTATGACGAGTTCTGCCGCGAGGAGCGGGTCGAAAACCTCGCGACGAATGCCTATACGACGACAGACTACAGCGATGAAAGCAATGTGGACGCCATCGCCAGCGGCCCGTCGGGAACGCCGCCGCGGGTCGTCATCCAGTCTCCCCTGCCCGATGGCACGCTGACCAGAACCGTCAAGTTCATCGATGGCTTCGGGCGGGTGTATTCGACGCTGACTGCTGGTGACACGTCTTCGCCGGACGCCAATGTCGACGTGGTCTACGATGTGCATGGCAATATCGCCAAACAGTCCCTGCCGCATGGGACCGAAACACCGAAATTCAATACCTTCGCCTATGACTGGGGCGATCGCGTCATCACGGCGACCAATCCGGATACAACATCCAAGACAACGAATTACAGTCTGCAGACGGCCACATCATCGAGCGGTTCCAGCAACCTGCCACTTGGCATCGTCACCGTGACCGATGAGATCGGCGCAAAGACCGAGACGACGACGTCGAGCGATGGCGACGTGATCTTGCTCCGGCGCAAGGGGCCGGCCGCAAGCGACAGTTTCAACATCGTCTATGCAGCCTCCTACGACAATCTTCGACGGCTGGTCGGCGTGGCCGATCCGCTCGGCATCAGCACTCCCAGCCTGCGCTGGGCTTACGCCTACGACCTGGCCGGCAATCGCACCGATGCCACAGACCCCGATATGGGGCACTGGACATACACCTATGACGCCGCCAATCGCCTGAGCACCCAGACCGATGCCCGCAATATCGTCACGACGATCAAATATGACGGCATGGATCGGGTGACGAAGAAGTACACCGGCAACAGCAGTTCGCCGACCTATATCGCGGTCAATACCTATGACTGCCTGGAAGTGCCGCAAAACACCACAACGGACTGCAAGGGGCAGTTGACACTGGCGACCAATGGCCTGGCGACCAGCGACGCGAACTATGCCGAGCAGCGCTTCTACTACAATGACAATGGGCAGCTGCGGAAGAAGGTCTCGACCATCAATGCCGGGGCCAGCACGCCCGTCGTCAGCACGACGACCACCACCTATGACCGCGCGTCGAAACTGCCGATCTACAAGGAATATTTCGGCGCCACGTCGAGCACTGCCGATCTGCAGGTCGGCACCTCGACAAGCCCCTGGCAATATAACAAAAAGGGCCAGCTGACGAAAATCCCGGGCGGCTATATCCCGTCGATCACCTACGAGCTCGATGGCCAGACCACCTCGATCCAATATGCCAACGGCGTGACGACCAACTTCACCTATGACCTCAACCGCCGCTGGCTGAAGACCTTGGTCACCAAGCAGTCGAGCGGCACGAACCTGATCAACAACACCTATACCCGCGACAATATCGGCCGCATCACGGCCATCGATGGTGGTGGGCTGAACTTCAACAGCTGGACCTATACCTATGATGGGTCCGACCGGCTGACCTCTGCCTATTCCGGACAGTATGTGGGGCCGCTGAAGGAAGACTTCACCTACGACACCGCCGGCAATCTGACGCAGCGGACACATATCACCTCGGCGACGGCCAGCAATGTCACCATGGTCTACGGCAACTCCAACAAGCCGCCGCATGCGATCTCCAAGCTGAATGGGGTGGCGGTGACGTATGATGCCAATGGCAACACGCTCACCGACGGCACGGCGACCTATACCTGGGACGACGCCAACCGGCTGTTGACGGTCACAAAGAGCGGACAGACGGTCTCAACCAAATATTTTTACGGGCCGGATGGAGAACTCTCAAAGCGAGTCTCGACCACTAATGAGATCACACTGTATCCAGATGCGGAGGCCGAGATGGATCTTCCTCCTGGCACCAGCACGTGGAAATACACGCGCTATCCACATATGGATGTCGAAGTCGACGGCACTACTCAGTGGTTCCTTCACCGTGATCATCAGGCTTCGGTACGCATACTGACCAGTGGGACAAACCAACGAGACCCCATCGTCTATCAGGCCTATGGCCAGCCGTTCGACTCGACTACTGGAGCTGCGCCAACAGCAGTCGGCATACTCGCGAAGAAATATATCGGCGAGCGTTTCGACAAAGACGCAAATCTTATCTACCTCCACGCCCGCTATATGAATCCTTATACTGGTAGGTTTATATCACCAGATGACTGGGATCCGATTAAGGATGGAGTTGGTACGAACAGGTATTCTTATGCCGAAGGCGACCCAATTAATAAGAGCGATCCGAATGGCCATCTTGACTTCGATTACAACGGAACAAACGGCATTGCAGTTCATTCATTAATGGGTGCCAACGATGGTCCAACTGTACGAGCTGGATACACTCCCGAAAGGACGTTAGGTGAGATATTTAGAAGCGCATTTGGCATCGATTCAAAAGATCCGCATCGGCCTGATGGGAGCTTGGTTACAGGTCCAGCTGCACTTTCTACTTTAGACTACAAGCCAGTGACACACGTTCACGACGGGCCATTGAAGGATCGTGACCTTGCACAGCAGAGGGCCTGGTCGCAGGTTGCGCGCCAGCATCACGTAAGCTTAACGTTCGCTTCCACTGACTTTCTTTCGAAGTACTTTGGAGGCGGAAAGATTCAGGGCACGATTACAGGCACCGACGGTCAGTTGAAAACTGTCAGAACTTATGTAGGCACAGTCCCAGGTATTGTGTACTATTCACTCACAAACGTGAATAAAAAGGGTCGTGAGGCTGAAGTATCGTCCATGAATCAAGCTTCAAGAGCTGACTCTACGGCTTCCGAGGGACTGAATAGCGATTACGGGCCCTCCAAGGAATTTGAACGGAATGCGAAAACGGCTACTTTTATGGGGGTGCTTGCAACAATTGGGTGGGGACTTGCATACGCAGCATCGCAAATCCCGTGACTTGAGGCAGGAGACACCAATGCGCTACTTTTCTAACATGCAACCAGAAAGTGAAATCGTCCTTGTTCGGACCAAAGCCATGTTGGCTGATTTCGACAATCATCGAGGTAGTTTCGAGGGCCTTAATTATCCCACCCGCACCAATATACTCGACCTGCCATTCATCGAATTTGTACCGATGTCGCGTCAATCGATACTTGAAATTTTAGACGCGGAGCGCCTTTCGTGTATCACAGGGCAGCCAGTTACAGCTGAACACAACCTTAAATACAACTGCATCGTTGAAACCGCTTCACGGTGGCGCGAGAGTATAGATTACCAACGACCAGTCGTTGGATCATTTGACCAGAAGTTCCCGGCGATAGATCAGTGTCTCCGGAACATAAAACGTGACTTTTTTGATGGCACCGCATTTGACAGCGTAGTAATAGAAAGCTCTAGAGGGCAAAAAAGTATTGAATTCAAGTTCCCAGCCATAATTTACGGCTCAATGACGGCACATATTGACATAAAATTGAAATACAATGGAAGAATGAACTTTTATGTGAGCAGCATATATCCTAAATCAGGCGATATATATGTTAACGCCCAAGACTATTATCTGACGGGCTCATTTCATTATGCAAAATTTGAAATTAGTCCAGGGTCTGAAGAGCAGTTTCATGTCGCTTCGAACAGCGTCGAATCAGGTATCTCTCGCATCGTTAAGATTGCAATAGCTGTGGCATCTTACTACAATCCTCATATGCAACCAACCGAGACGTCCACTTAGCTCGCGGTGGGGAAGTCAGGTTAACGCGGCTTTCGGATTGACGATCGTTTGTGATTCATTGGCCTGCAGTGATTCTCACTATGGGGCGCCGACAAAGTCCCCGCAATCGCCAACAGTATCAAAAATGCTCTCAAAGCCGGCCCCGAGGCGGTAAATATCGCTCCTGGAAATTACAAGGTCGACAAAGTCCCTGCAATTGCCAACAGTATCAAGAACGCTTTCAAAGCCGGCCCCGAGGCAGTAGATATTGCTCCTGGAAATTACGACGTATATCATTCGTTGAATAGCCAAAAGCAGCCGCAATATGTCGGAATAACTACACAAACGGTTGAGGTGCGAAGCGCCCAACACATGAGCAATAAAGGAATTTCAGTCTCCGCGATTCCAGGCCTATCATCTATGTCGAAGGCGGAGGCTCGCTCGGTGGAAGAAGCTTTGATTGCCAAATTTGGAACGGCTAGGATAGGTGGGCAACTCATGAATATGAATCACAGCATCAATCCCGCGAATCCGGGATACGCTGCAGCTCTCGCACGAGGCCAGGAAATTCTACAC